>DASWKR010000065.1 GCA_036396535.1 Acidimicrobiia bacterium
GGGAGGGGGATCGACCATGTCGTGTATCCTGCTCGGGCCACTTTCGGGGGTGGTGTAATCGGCAACACGACAGGTTCTGGCCCTGTTATTGGGGGTTCGAGTCCTCCCCCCCGAGCGAGTCCGGGCATCCGCCGAGGTGTCCGTCTCCCTGGCCCCGTCGTCTAGAGGCCCAGGACGCCGCCCTCTCAAGGCGGTAACGCCGGTTCAAATCCGGTCGGGGCTACCACCCAGGAACCGTTGCCTGGCAACGGTTCCTGCGCGTTGGAGGCAGTTGGACCGTCGCCACCACGACCACCAACCGCGCTCGACGTGCTCGCAGAGGCGATGGGCCGCGACTGGATCGACCAACGAGCGGTCGCCTGGCGGGCCGAGCCGAGGGGGCGCTTGGCAGACCGGACCGGAGGATCCCCCTCGACTCGGCGTGCGGCGCTCGTCGATCCCCCGGAAACCGGGGGATTGCGGGGACACCTGCGAACCGTACGGACGGCCACCCACGCTGTCTCCCGCTCGGCGGGGGACCGGCGAGCGGTCGCCCTGCGACGCGAGCCGAGAGGGGCACTTGGCCGCCACACACTGCCCGGCCCCCTCGACTCGGCCTGCGGCGCTCGTCGATCCCCCGGAAACCGGGGGATTGCGTAAGAAGCCTGTCAACCGCACGGACGGCCACACACGCGGTCTCCCGCTCGGCGGGGGACCGGCGAGCGTCCTGCCAGGGACCGAGCCGAGGGGGCACCTGGCAGACCGGACCTCCGCGTGGCCGACGCCGCAAACCGGGACAGCCGCGGCCCGTGGTCATCAATCCCGCGACAGACCATTGGCACCCCGTGGATGACCGCCCTGTCGCGATGGTCTTGGCCCTCTTGTTGTTGCCACGCAACGACTCGTCACGATCGGGCAGAATGGGCCGGTGCTCACTCTGTAGGCGGTAACTCCGGTTCGAGTCCGGTCGGGGCTGCCCCTTGACTCACTCCTGCCTTCCGACACGGTCTGGCTTCTCACCCTGCTTGTGATGTATCACACATCGTGATACGTTGAGTGCATGGCTCAGGCGATCTCGGTTCGACTCGACGATGAGGCGCTCCGCGCGCTCGGCCACCTCGAGGCAACCGGTATGACACGCTCCGAAGCGATCCGTGCCGCGCTCGTCGAAGCAGCATCCCGGCTCCGAGACAAGCAGATGCTCGCCGCCGAGGTCGCCGCTCTCGAAGCCGACGGCGACGATCGTGCGGAGATGCTGGCGGTGGCCGAGCTCATGGAGAGCCTCCGTGCGTCGGGGTGACATCATCGCTCTGCGACTCCCGAAGGGTGCAGGGCACGAACAACTAAGGCGTCGCTTCGGCGTCGTCGTGCAATCCGATGCCTTCCTTCCACGGTCCGTCGTGCTGGTGGCGCCCACGTCGAGGAGCGCCAAAGCGGCATCGTTCCGGCCCGAGATCGACATCGATGGCACCTCTACTCGCGTGCTCGTCGAGCAGGTCGGTGCCGTCGATGTACAGCGCCTCGGTGACCTCGCCGGCCATCTGACCCCGGAAGAGCAGTGGGGAGTCGACACCGCCTTGCTCACCGTACTTGGACTCCACTGAGCAGCGCCGATCACCACGTGCTGAGCAATGATGGACACTCCGCCGAGTGCCCGGGGATCGGCACATCGAGGGCGATGGTCCACGAGGCGCCGCGATCCTTGGTAGCCCGCGGTGGGCCGATGCGATCGGGTTTTCCACCTGTATCCGCGCCTGGACCTGCGAGAATGACGACATGCTGAGCGTCGGAACCGTCGTCATGGGAGTTGAAGAGCTGCCCCGAGCGGTGGCCTTCTGGACGAAGGCCCTCGACTACGTCCCCAAGCGCGCCATCGAGCCCGGCGCCGACTTCGCGATCCTCGTTCCGGCAAAGGGGCCCGGTGCGCACTTGGCGCTCGACGTCAGCGAGACGCCCGTCCAGCAGTACCCCCGAATCCACCTGGACCTCTATGCGGGGGACGCCGCCGACCAGGCCGCCGAGGTCGAGCGGCTTGTCTCGCTGGGTGCGACGCGTGTCGACTGGGATCGGTATCCGGACGACCCCGACTTCATCGTCCTCGCCGACACCGAGGGCAACCGCTTCTGCGTCATCGATACGGGCCACGGCTGACCGCCCCGCACCAGCGAGAGGGGTGCCGTCAGACGTGGGCCAGCAGTCGATCCAGCGGTCGGGGCACTTGGCCAGGGTTCAACGCGTCGACGAGCAAGGGCGCATAGCGGATCTTCCGGCCGGCGCGGGTGCCCATGAAGCGCCGGAGTTGTTCTTCGAGGGTGCGTTCTCGCTGCGCAGGCTGTCTCTGGAAGATGCGGAACGATCCGAGCTCACCTTGAGCGTCGACGACTCGTTCCACGGCGACGGCACCGATCGACCGGATCATCTCGTCCTCCAGGTCTGCGACGCAGACATAGAAGCCGAGGAGCTCCATGTCGGCACGGGTGAGGTTGGAGCCGAGACCCGCCCGCTCGAGACCGCGCTGGAAGTCGCCCTCCTCACCGGCGTCACAGAGCCCCGCCAGCGTGAGGTCGAGCCCCTGAGGCCCGAGCAGCGCCAGGAAGTGCCCGATGTTCGTGGCGCCCCCGATCGGCACGATCGAGACGCCGTCGGCGGCGAGGTCCCGCCCTCGGCGCCGGGCGAGCGCTTCGAGCGCAAACTGGTCGCTGATCCCTTCGACGAGCACCGCGGCACGTGATCCGACGCCTGCCGGCGGCGGATGCGTGGTCGCGCCGAGCTGAGGGGCACCCCCGGCACGGGACGTCCACTCGTCGGCTTCCATCGAGGATGGCGGCTGCTCGTGCATAGCTCGCAGTTTCGCAGCTCTCGAGCGGCGGGTTCGATCAGGATCATCCCTCGGAAATCGGCGCCTCGTCCGTCGACGCGCCACCCGGCAGACTCGCCACACGCCTCCGCTTCGCCTCCGAGGCGTGTCAGGCGCGCAAGGTTCCGGGGGGAGGCGACTGGAGAGCCGCTAGGTGCTCCCCGTCACCGGGATGGCGGCGCCGTTGATGACTCCCGATCCTTCGCTCGCCAGGAAGTCGACGAGGACTGCGATCTCGGCAGGTTTCGGCCACGACACATAGTCGGCGTACGGCAGCGCCGCCCTGGTGGCGTCGGTGTCGATCACGGTCGGGAGGATGGCGTTAGCGGTGATGCCCGTGTCGCCCAACTCGCTGGCGACGCTCTTGATGAGCGCCACCACTCCTGCCTTGGCGATGTTGTACGCGGCTTGACCCGAGGGAGCGTCGAAGGCGGCCTTCGACCCGACCGCGATGATGCGCCCCCACTCGGCATCCCTCATGTGGGGGATCGCCGCTCGGATCGTGTTGAACGCCGATCGCAGGTTCAAGTCGAGCATCCTGTTGAAGCGGACGTCGTCCGTCTCGGCGACGTCACGGCCACCCGCCCATCCTCCGACGAGGGAGCAGAGCACGTTGAACCCGCCGAAATGCTCTGCCGTCTGCTTCATGAAGCTGCTGATCGCCTCGGCATCGGTGGCGTCGACGCGTCGCAGCAACAGCATGCTCTCGTCGAGGTCGAACTGGTCCTCGAACCCCCTCGCCTCCTCCGGCATGAGGTAGGTGATGGCGAGGCTGTACTTGCGTCTGAGCAACAGCGGGACGAGCGCTCGGCCGAGCGCACCAGTACCTCCGGTGACGACTGCCACTGGCTGCTGCATCGGGCCACCCTAGTTGGCGCTCCGCGGAGCGGCGGTTCACGGATGGAGGCGCTTGAAGGCCTCGCCGAGTCCGAGGCCTGCCGGTGCACCCGACTCGGCCGCCCTCTCGGCCAGGCGCTTCTCGAAGGCCGCTCGTGCCTCGTCGTCCGCCCCTCCCATCGTCGTCGGTCCCTGCGATGCGTGGCAGAGCAGTGCCGCCAGCTTGGCCGAGAACGAAGGGGCGATGTCCTCCCAATGGTCCGGCTCGTCAGCCGCCCACAGGAGCATGGCGCTCGGTCGATGAGGCGGCAGCCCTTGCTCGGGGAAGAAGAGGTGATCTCGAGCGGCGACCATCCCGTCGATGGCGCCCCACCCGGTTGCCCTGTGGTCGGGGTGCAGCATGTACCGCTTCCACGGGTCGTGGGAGAGCAGGACGTCCGGGCGATGGATCCTGATCTGGAGGCAGATCTCGTACCGGAGGGCCATGTCGTACACCAACTCGCCGTCGACGTGGTCGAGATGCACCAGGTGAGCCGCCCCCAGCGCGTGGGCGGCCGCCAGCTGTTCCGATCGCCGGGTGGCGGCCAGGTCGGTCGGGTCGGTCCCGACATCCCATGTGCCCTTCGATCCGTCGGTAACGATGAGCAGCGTCACCTCGGACCCGGCGGCGGACCACTTCGCCAGCGTGCCGCCTGCGCCGAACTCGATGTCGTCGGGGTGGGCGCCGATCGCCAAGACGCGCTCCGGAAGCGTCAGCGCATCGCTCATCTACTCGCCTGGGCGGGGACCAGATCGGCGATCCACATCCCGCGTGGATGGGACAGGATCAGCCTCAGGTCATCCGGGGTGTCGAGGTCGTATGCGAGCTCGGGGGTGACGAGCACCTCGGCTCGTGGCATCAGGCCGAGATGCTTGGCGAAACTGCCATGGCCGTACTGGAACCGGAATCCCGGCCCGGTCCCGCCGATGACGTTCGTGCCGCCGTCGTGTGAGGGAGCGATGACACCTTCGTCGGCGGCTGCGGTGAGCATGGCGGGGATGTCGGCGGCCCTGAGCATCGGCAGGTCGGCGTGCACCAGGAGCCAAGGCTCGGACATCCTGGCTGCGTGGCGGGCGACTGCGCTTCCTGCGGCGTTCAGCCCGGTGCCATCGCCTGCCGCTTCGTCTATCGGCTCGTGGCCGAGGGACTTCGCCCAGGCGGCGACGTCGGCGTCACCGGTCACGACGACGACGGGCACATCGGCCGCAGACAGCTCCGACACGGTGTGGGCCGCGATGGCCATGCCGAGGCGCGAACGGGCTGCTGCGTCGACCACGCCCGAGAGGCGGGCCTTGGCGACGCCGAATGGCTTGATCGGGACGCCGATGACGGGCATGGCTCAGACGTACCTGTCCGGAATCCCGGCTGCGACGTGCTCGACGGTGAGACCGGGCAGGTCGTCGAGGTCGACCCACTCAGCCAGTTGAATGACCACTCCGTGTGCCGACTTGGGATGCAAGAACGCCTCCTTCCAGTTGGCGCCTGCCAGGTCGACTCCCACGACGTCGAAACCTGCGTTGGCGGCGCGCTCGATGGCCTGGTGGATGTCGCTCACCTTGAGAGTGACGTGGTGGACGCCCTCGCCGTGGCGCTCCAGGAAGCGCACGAGGAAGTTGTTCGAGTCGGCCCGATCGAGCGGCTGGATCATCTCGAGCCGGCAGGAGCCGGGAAGGTCGAACTGGATCCAGCGGAACCCCTTGGCGGAGGCGTCGCCGCCGTCCTTGACCTCCCCTCCCATGAGATCGACGAGCCGGCGGGCCGCAGTGATGTCCCACACCGCGACGGAGAGGTGATCGAACCGCTCGACCACGCTCCCGAGATCCGCCGGCGCCGTGGGAGGCATGGAGCGGCAGGTTACCCGGCGCCGGCAGCCGGCCTCACGCAGAGACGAGGCTCTGCGGAACGAGGTGCGCCGTCAGCTCGTCCGGCACCTCGATCGCCGTGTAGGAGCTCTCAGGGAAGTCGGCGAGGTACTTGCGGAAGAGTGTCTCGTTCTCGCCGGCGTGCATGGCGAGGAAGGCGGCCCTGTCCTCATCGCTCATCAGGTCTGCCCTCGGGTACTTCGATTGCGGGAAGATCTTGCGGAGGGTGCGACGCGCCAGCGCCACCTGCTCGGGGGCGTCCATGTGTCGGTTCATCACCCTGGCGGCGGCGTACGCCGGCTGGGTGTAGCTCGGGTTCGACTTCCTGGTGCGTTCGAGGTGATCGACCAGCTTCCTCCCGCCGAGCGGAGCCAGGAAGTCACGAATGAAGCGGCGCGGTCCGCCCTCGATGATCTCGAATGGCCGCACCCGGACGGCTGCCACGGTCGGCAGCGTCTCGAGCAGCCCGACCAGGTCGACGTATCGCACCCGGACGTCAGAGCAGACCTGTGCCTGGAAGACCGGCCATCTCCTCGTGCCACCCCGATGGATCGCCTGCATGTAGAGCGACTCGAGTAGCCGGTCCTGGCGGCGCACGTAGAGCCAGATCTCGGTCGAGCGCGGCTCGAGCCAGTCGATGACCTGGCGCACCCCTGCCTCGGCCCGCGGCCAGAACGGATCCCCGTACTCGGGGCCGACGCGCCCGATCATCGACTCGTTCGACAGCAGCACCGTGCGCAGATCCGGCACCGCTCGCATCTCTTTCGAGACGACCTCGCGCAACCCTGCGGCGTAGGCGTCGGCGATCGCCGGGTCGCCCTTCCCGTAGGCCGCCCACGACGTGCGGCCTTCGAGGCCGTGTGTCTGTTGTCGCCCGATGTAGGCGATGCCGGCCTGGCGAAGGTGGGGGCGGAGCTGACGCATCGATCGTTGGATCAGCGAGGAGGCGGTCTTCTGGACCCCGACGTGCAGGACGAGACGGTCGATGACCGGTCGGCCCTGCAGAGTTGCCATGGGCGGGACGGTACAGGCGGGCGCCGGAGAATGGAACGACCTCAGCGGATCTGGCCGGGGATCTGGATGCGCCGTTCGTACCAGCGCAGCAGCAGGCTGAGAAGGAGCGTCAGCACGATGTAGAAGATCGTGAGCACGAAGTACCCCTCGCGGACGCGGAACGATGCGCCGACGTATATACCGGCGAGCTGGGTCAGCTCCCGGACCGCCAGGATGGAGAGGAGCGCGGTGTCCTTCATCAACGCGATCAGATCGTTGCCGAGCGCCGGCAGGGTGTTGCGGATCGCCTGCGGGAGGATGATGAAGCGCAACACCTGTCGGTTCTTCAACCCCACTGCCCTGCCGGCCTCCCGCTGCCCGTGGCTCACCGATTGCACGCCGGCCCGGATGACCTCTGCGATGAACGCCGCGTAGAACAGCGCCAGGGCGGCGCTTCCTCGCCACGCCGCCCGGATCTGGCGAGTGGGGAGATCGATCAGCTCGGCGATGTCGCGGGTGAACACGAAGGCCACGATGAAGATGAACACGATGAAAGGGATCCCGCGCACGAGCTCGATGTAGAGCGTGCACAGGTTGCGGATCGCGATCGAGACGAGCCGCAGCAAGTGGTTCGATCCTTCGTAGCGGTACATGCGGCCGAGCCCGATGACGAGGCCGAGGGCCAGGGCGATGACGAACGACACCGCCGTCGTGACGAGCGTCAGCGTGAGCCCGGGAAGGATTGCGGCGAAGGCGTCCTGATAGGTGTCGCTCGCCACGACGGCGAACACCATGGCCGCGATGATGAGGAGCATCCCGACCAGCCAGTAGGGGAACTCGTCGAAGTCGAGGTCGATGCCTGCAGCTTGCGGATTGGGCGCCGACGGATCGGGCTCCAACGGCTTGAGCTGTGTCATGTCGTCTCCCTGCGACGCGAATGCGCCGGGCCCAGAGGCCCGGCGCATCGTACGCAAACGGTCCAAAGGTTGCTCAGCCGCCGACTTCCTCGATGTCGTCGTAGGTGATGGCGAAGGCGTCGGTGAAGTACTTCCGACCGAGCTCCTCGAGCGTGCCGTCGTCCTTCAACTGCTGGAGAGCGGCGTTCACGTGCGCCACCAGCTCGCTGTCGAGCGGGAAGATGAAGCCGAGCGGATCGCTCTGGAGCGCTCCGTCGAGCGTCACGAGCTGATCGGCATTCACCCCCACGTAGCCCAAGCCTGCGGCGTCGTCGATGATGACGGCGTCGACATCACCGTCGATGAGCGCCTGCACCGCCACGGCGAAGTCCTGGTACGCCTCGACCCTGTCCTCGCCGGCGAGCTCGACGGCCAGGTCGAAGTTCGTCGTCCCGACCTGGGTCCCGATCTTCGCCGAGGTGTCGGCGATGAGGGCGTCGGAGTCGGCGAACCGATCGTCGTCGAGCCTCGCGATGAACTTCTGTTCGACCACCATGTAGGCGTCGGAGAACGCGAGGATCTCTTTGCGCTCATCGGTGATCGAGATCCCGTCCGCAGCGGTATCGATCTCTCCGGCGGCGACCTGGTCGAGCACTGCCGGCCAGCCTGCCTCGACGAACTCGGCGGTGCAGCCGAGGATGTCACAGATCGCGGCCCAAGCGTCGTAGTCCCAACCCTGGCCCTCGGTCTCGCCGACGGGGATGTAGTTGAAGGGGAGGTAGGCGTTCTCGACACCGACGGTCACCGTCTGGCCGGCGAGCGGCAACTCCTCCGCTGCTGCGGTGGTCGTCGCCCCGGCCGCGGTGGTCGTCGCCCCGCCGGCTGCGGTGGTCGTCGCACCGTCACCGCCGCCATCATCACCGCAAGCCCCTGCAAGCATGGCGAGCGACAGGACGAGGGCAGTTGCAACCCTCTTTCTTCCGATCATCTGCTGTTTCCTCCTTGGTGGTGGTTCGCGCCCGCGAGAGGGCGAGAACTGAGCACACGATAGCGCCGCGGCCCGGATCGACTCGATGGAGTCGCACCGTGGTGTGCTTCTTGGCTCGAAGCGGTCCTCCTAAGCTCGCGAGGTGAAGCGCAAGACGAAGATCATCGCGACGCTCGGGCCGGCCGTCGCGACGAGAGAGCGCATCGTCGAGTTGGTGCAAGCCGGCATGGACGTCGCCCGTCTCAACTTCTCCCACGGCACGCACGAGGCCCACCTCCAGCTGTTCAACTGGGTGCGTGAGGCCTCCGACGACGTCGGCCGGCCGGTGGCCATCCTGCAGGACATCTCGGGCCCGGGAGTCCGCGTCGGCACCTTCCCCGGCGGCTCCGTCTACGTGCCCGAGGGCGCCGAAGTGACGCTGACCCCGGGCACCCGAGAGGGCTCGGACACTCACATCTACGTCGAGAACCTCGAGACGGCCGAGCTGACGGCAGGCTCGCCCATCGTCATGGCAGACGGGCTCATCACGATGAAGACGGCGTTCGCCAGCGGAGGGTCGGCCAAGGCCGTCGTGGTCCAGGGCGGCGAGCTCAAGGACCACAAGTCGGTCGCCTTTCCCGGGGTGCACGTCGGCTTGCCCCCGGTGACCGACAAGGACCGGGTCGACATCGAGTTCGGGCAGGAGATCGGGGTCGACATGCTGGCCGCCTCATTCGTCGCCTCCGGAGACTCGATGCGCCAGATCAAGCGCCTCGTTCCCGGCGTTCCCGTCATCGCCAAGATCGAGAGCGCCCTCGGCTATCAGAACCTCGACGAGATCCTCGAGGAGGCGTACGGCACCATGGTCGCCAGAGGCGATCTCGGCGTCGAGCTCCGCTTCGAGATGGTTCCCCGTGCCCAGAAGACCATCCTCTCGCGGACGAACGCCAAGGCCAGGGTTTCGATCACCGCAACCGAGATGCTCGAGTCGATGACCCACTCGCCGCGGCCCACCCGCGCCGAGGTGACAGACGTGTCGAGCGCCGTGCTGGACGGCACCGACGCCGTCATGCTGTCGGCCGAGACCGCGGTCGGGGAGTACCCGATCCGCGCCGTCGAGGCAATGGACCGGATATGCAGGGAGGCGGAGGCGAGCCCCGAGTACGGGAGGGGGCCCGAGATCGAGTTCCTGGAGGACGAGGCGCGGTTCGCATCGGCGACGGCGGCCGCCTGCGTCGACGCCGCCAACAACCTGGGGCTCGAGGCGATCTGCGCCTTCACCGAGTCGGGGAGCACCGCCCGACTGCTCTCGAAGTACCGGCCCAAGGCGGACATCTACGCATTCACCGCGGTCGACGCCACCTACCGCCGCATGGCGATCTATGCGGGGGTCACCCCGATGCACTTCGGACGCGTCGACTCGACGGACGACATGATCATGGGGGCCGAGAAGGTCCTCCTCGGCGAAGGGATCGTCATGGAGGGGCAAGGCGTCGTCATGGCCGCAGGGATCCCTCCGAACCAGGCCGCCTCGACGAATCTCATGAAGCTCCACTACGTCGGCTCGTCGGCCCGCGGGGTGCCGGGCAGCAGGTGAACGCTATCGTCCCGTGCTCTCGGGAGGTTTGATGGGACAGACGATCAGCCTCGAGTCGCGCCGGATCCTCGGCGACGTCCTGATGCTCGACACCGACCGCAGCATCACCGGGCAAGACGGCGTGGCGTACGCCTCACCGGCAGACGCCGACGCATCGGACATCTTCCCCGCCAGACTCGCTGCCAGGCTCTTCGCTGCAGACGACGCCATCGACCACGTCTTCGTCGCCTCGAATCAGGTGGTCGTGCGCAGACCCGGTGGGTGGGACGAGGCGTCGACCGACACGGCATCGACGGTGGTGCGCGACTTCTTCCGTTTCTACAACGGAGAGTGAGCCGCCCCTCGTTGCCTGCCCTCGTCCGGCGGCGGCTCCTCTGGTGGTGGCTCCGTGTAGTGGCCGACTCGCAAGGTGATGGTCGTGCCTGCATCGACGAGATCGCCCGAGTGGGTCTGACTCTGGACGACTCCGTCCTGGGCGGGGTCCTCCACCTCGATGTCGTCGCCGCGCCTCACCGTCAGCCCGGCTTCCTCGAGAGCGTTCTTGGCGTTCTGGTACGACGAGCCGACCACGTCGGGCACCCGGACGGGACAGGTCGCCGTCGACTCAGGCATCTTGCACGGATGGACGTGCAGAATGGTCGGTGCCGCCCGGTACGTCCACGTGAAGGTCTCGTCTTCCGTGGTTCCATCGGGATGGGTGATCCGCCTGACGACCGAGTTGGTGAATCCGGTCGTGCCGCTCTGCTCGGTGATGGTGGTGTCGGGGTCCAAGGCGGGATCGGCGATGTACTCGACCTCCGACTCGACGATGTTGCTGCGTTCGCCCAGCCTGCGCTCGCAGGTCTTCCCCCCGTTGTTGCCGTAGAACGACACGGTGATCGACGTCGCCGTGGCCGAGGTCTTGATGATGACGACGGCGTCGCTGTTGTTGCGAAAGCTCAGATCGGGGGAGGGCCACGAGATGGTCGCCTCGTTCACCTCGGGATACCTGCTGAAGTAGTAGCTGTGGGGCTTGTGCTCGACGTCCTCCATGCAGGAGTAGAAGATGGCGTTGAACATCGTGGTGGCGAACTGACTAACGCCACCCCCGATGGCATCCTCGAACTCACCCCTGAGGATCTGCGGCGCCGCCACGTAGCCCTTGTCCTCCGTGCGTGGCCCGACGAACTCGTTCAGCGAGAACGTCTCGCCGGGGAACACGACGGCGTTGTCGACGAAGTCGGCCATGACGTGGATGTTGGTCACCCGCGGCTGCCCCGCCGGGTACTCGGTGTGGCCGCGCCCGAGCTGTGTGATGGGCTGCATAGCTTCCGCTGCCTCGGTCGTCAGCCGCGGCTCCTTGCCTTCCTTGAACGGGAACTCGCCCTCTCCGGTCCGGGTTCTGGCGATGACGGAGACCCGATCGGTGACGAGGTCCATGTCGAGGACCGTCTCGGAGCGGCCGGGGAGGAGCGTGGCGGAGCCGTCGGAGTTGATGGCGAAGCGGGCGTCGCGCGGCGGCTGCTCGATCTGGTCGCGCAGCGGTTCGATGACGGGCAGCAACATCTCCGGGTCGAGCCCGAACTCGATGCGCGTCGGGCTGTTCGACGTCACTTCGCTGTGGAAGGCGGAGGCGAGCTGCTCCGGGGTGAACGCCACCTCGACCTCGGGGTCGTCGCCGCGCAGGACGACGGCTGAGTCGATCAGGTCGTTGGCATCGGCGGCGGCGGCGTCGATGTCCTCGTCGGTGAGCGTCGGCACGAGCGGCGTGACCGGCAGCGTCGCCGGCGTGCGGGGTATCGAGGCGATCAGCGTTTGTGCGATGTCGATGGCGGCTGTGTTGTCGATGCCCTCCCCCGTGCGCGGGTACCGAGGAACGATGATGCCTCCGTCGAGCTCGAGTCCCCCCTCGAATGCCGGATTGGCGATCGCCTCCTGCTCCCAGACGTCGAGCAGGCCCACGAAGGCTTCGTGGTCGAAGGTGACCGGGACCTCGAGCTCGATCTCGTCGGAGAGAGTGCCGAACCATCCGAACATCTGCGACAGCAGCCCCTCCTGGCGACGCTGTTCGAGCGCCTCGGCGGCGATGGCGTCCTCGTCGATGTCGAGCCCGATGATCGCCGGCTCGATCGGGAACTGGCGCCCGGCCACCACGAATGTCGCCAGAGTCCCGGCCAGCTCCCTCTCATGGGCTTGCAGGGCAGCGACCGCATCGTCCTCGCCCAGCCCACCGAGCTGCACCCCGGCGGCGCTCACGTTCCGTGCCACCTCGCCGTTCGACCTGGCGATGTCGATTCCGATGAAGGCGACGACGAGCAGCACCAACCCGACCGGGACGGCCGCGAGCAGCGCTCGTTGGTTCTTGCTCAATGAGACTCCGGAAAGTGGCATGTGCTTTCGGGGTGATCGAACCGACGCGACGCGATCCCTCGTCCGTCGCCGACTCTCGGCAGAAGTGTAATGCGGCCTGGTGCTACACGAGTTTCACGTCGGTGAGCCAGTTCACCGTCTTTGTGTCGCGACCGACCGATACGATCGACGGCGTGATCGACTTCCCGGCCGTCGAGGACGGCGAGCCCATCGTCGTATCGGCCACGTCGTACGTGGCGTTCGCCAACTGCCCGGACCAGGCGCTCGCCCGGCTTCGCGGCGAGTACCCGGCGGACTCGACGGTGTCGTTCCGGGGCGGGCTGGCCCACCGCGTCTTCGCCCGGCATCTCGAATCGGGCCCGATCGGCGACGACGAGCTCGCCCAGGTGTGCCGCGAGGAGATCGGCCAAGCGATGAATCAGAAGATCGTGTCACTGGCGATGCGGCCGAGCAAGCTGAACGCCGTCATCGCCGAGGTGGGCGAGCTGTATGCGACGTTCAAGCGCCTCTCCTCGGAGGGATTCGAACAGGCCGAGGTGTTCATCGAGATCGAGCCGGCACCGGGCGTGACGCTGCGCGGCTCGATCGACGCCGTGTTCGCCGGCGACGGACAACCGCGCATCGTCGACTGGAAGACCGGCATGCTCGGGGCGGCGCAGCACCAACTGGCGTTCTACGCCTTGCTGTGGACGCTCGACCGTGGCGAGCTCCCCTCGCTCGTGGAGGCCGTCTCCGTCGCAACCGGCGAGCGGCATGCCGAGCGGCCGACCAGGCATGACGTCGAGCGAACGGCTGCGTCCGTCGCCGACATGGTGTCGAGGCAACGCACGGCGCTTGCCGCCGACGGCTGGATCGACCGGATCGCAGGGGGCTGGTGTCGATTCTGCCCCATCCTGGCCACCTGCGAGGAGGGGACGAGCGCCGCCGCGATCTGGGAGTGATGTCGCGCCAGATTGTCCGGGCAGCCTGCGGCTGCCGTTCCGGGGAGCGCTGATACGCTCCCGGGCAATGAGGACCTTGGTTGCCATCCATGCGCATCCTGACGACGAGAGCTCCAAGGGGGCGGGAGCGGTCGCGCGCCTTGCCGAGGCCGGGTTTCGGTGTGTGCTGGTCACGGCGACCGGAGGCGAGGCGGGAGACATCCTCAATCCGGCGATGGATCATCCGGAGGTGGCGGCACGGCTGGCCGAGGTGCGCGGTGAGGAGCTCGATCTCGCCGCCAAGATCATCGGGTACGACGAGGTGGTCAAGCTCGGGTATCGCGACTCCGGGATGCCGGATACGGATCACAATTCCCATCCCGAGGCATTCGCCAATGCACCGTTCGATGAGGTGCTGGAGCGCCTCGTAGCCATCGTGCGTCGCGAGCGGCCGTCCATCGTCTTCGGGTACGACGCCCACGAGCGGTACCCACACCCCGACCACCTGCGGGTCCATGCGCTCTCCGTTGCGCTCGTCGAGGCCGCCGCGGACCCTGTCAGGTTCCCGGCGGCCGGGGAGCCGTGGCGTATCGCACGCCTCTACGCACCGACGTTCACCAAGAGCAGATTGCTCGCCCTCCACGAGGCGATGATCGACCGCGGGCTCGAGTCGCCGTACGGAGACCGGCTCGAGCGGTTCGTCGGCCTCGACGACGACGGCAAGCCCATCTATCGCGTCGACGTCTCCGGGATGATCGAGCGGGCTCGGGAGGCGCTCCGAGCACACCGAACCCAGGTCGATCCGGAGGGCCATTGGTTCGCCGTGCCGTCCGGACTGATCGCCGAGGTGTATCCGTGGGAGGACTTCGAGCTCCTCGCCGCCGACGAAGGGGCGGCCCCGCCGGCGTCTGACCTGTTCGTCCCGGTTTGAGATCGACGCCGCCCCGCCGGCCTCCCCTGCTCGGCTCGGAACGGGTCAACGATGAGCCGATTCCGGTGGGGACCGCATGGACATGTGGTGTAATCAAGTCGTGGAGGGCGTAGAAAGCTCGCGCGCCCGGATCCGGGCTGGTCTCGAGCGGGTCGCAGAACTGCTCGACGACGTGACGTTCAAGCTGCCGACCCCCGACCGGGACGCGCTCGACCGCGAGCGGCAGAGCATCGTCGCCGTGGTCGAGGACTACCTGTTGCCGCGCCTCGACGATCCGCAGGCCCCGGTCGTCGCCGCCGTCGTCGGAGCATCCGGCGTCGGGAAGTCGACCCTGGTGAACTCACTCGCCCAAGACCTCATATCGAAAACGGCGGCCCGCAGGCCGGCCACGACGACACCGATCATCTGGGGTCATCAGGACCACGCCGAGGTGTACGCCGCCAAGCTGGTGGCGCTGCTCAAGGCGAGACAGCGGAACAACGTCGAGTTGGTGGTCGGGGCGGACGAGCTGACCCGCAACCTCACCGTCGTCGACACGCCGCCCCTCGACCTCGGGCCCGGGGAGGAGGTCACCGCCGCCGGAGACGTGCTCGCCTTCGCCGACCTTTGTGTGTTCGTGACATCGGCGGCGCGCTACGCCGACGCCGCCGGGTGGGACGTCATCCACGGGGCCAGGGACAGGGGGCTGCCCCTGCTGTTCGTGCTCAACAGGCTGCCGGCGAGTCCCGAGCTCCAGGACGACCTCAAGGCAGATTTCGCCAGGCGCCTGGCCGAGGCGGGCCTGCTGGACGACGCAGACCCCTCGTACCTGTTCGGCATCGTCGAGGGCGACGTTTCGGCATGGCACATGGGGCTCGAACCGCACAGCGTGTCGCTGCTCCGCAAGGAGTTGAGTGAGCTCTCCGATCCCGACCTGCGGGCCTCGCTGCTCGATCGGGTGGCGGTGGCGACCGGCCAGGCACTCGGACGAAGACTTCACTCATTGTCGAAGGCATTCAGCGCCGAGCAGCGGCACATCGAGCAGCTGCTCGGCCACGCAGAGTCGTCTTATGCCGACCAGATCGAGCGGATCGAACGAGAGCTGGCGTCCGGGGTGTTCGCCGAGCTCGCCGAGCTCGACACGTGGTCGCAGGCCGCCGTCGACCTGACGGGCATCGTCACGCGACGAGCCGGTGTCGCCGCCCAAGACGCCGCGTCGGCGTGGTTCGAGGACGCCGTCGGGGGTGTGCTGCTCGCCACCGGGGGTCAGGGGCTGTGGCGGCACGCCCACGACACCACCTATGACACCCAGCAGGCCTTGGAGCGGTGGGGGGCCTCGCTCGGCTCGCTGGCATCGTCGATGGCGCGCCGCGGTCACCTCTCGGAGCGGGGCAAGCGGCGCATCGTGCGCCGACTGTGGCCCATGGTGCTCGACCCGCGGCGCGAGGTGAAGGGGCTGCGGGCAGTTGGCGATCGGTCGAGTGAGGTCGTCGCCACCGCCCGGCACGGTCTCGCCGAGACTCTGGCGGGAGCATTGCTGGCAGACGCCGCCCGATTCGAGTCGTCACTCGGTCAGGCGGCGCCGGAAGGGCTGATGGCCGAGCTCGGCGTGCTGGAGCGCATCGTGGCGATCGAGCCGGGGTCCCTGGCGGCGCTCCCCGACCCCGACGTGATCGTCGTCCCTGAAGCGGTGCACGAGGAAGTCGATGCGTAGGGTCGACGAAGTGCTCGACGCCGTCGACCTGGCGATCGCCCGCTCGCGGGGGGTCGTGTCGGACGAGCGCCGGATCCAGCTTCTCGATCGCATGCGTGACCTGCGGATCAGGCGTGGCTACCTCGGCGAGACCGTCCTGCTGGCGCTGGCCGGAGGGACGGGGAGCGGCAAGTCGAGCCTCCTCAACGCCATCGCCGGTGACTCGATCGCATCCGTGAGCCACCTTCGACCCCACACCGATCGCCCTCTGGCGTGGATCCCGCAGAACCCGGATCCGGGGGTGATCGAGATGCTGCTCGACCTGGGTGTCACGGAGATGCACGAGCAGTCGGTGATGCCGGAGCTGGCGATCATCGACCTGCCGGACATGGACTCCGTCGAGGAGTGGCACCGCAGGACGGTCGAGGAGCTGTTGCCGCGCGTCGACCTCGTGATGTGGGTGTTCGACCCCGAGAAGTACCGGGACCGCGTCATCCACGAGGAGTTCTTGGAGCCGCTGGTCGAGTTTCGCGACCAGTTCGTGTTCGGGCTCAACAAGATCGACATGGTGTCGCCGGCGGATCTCGACGAGATCCGCGCCGACCTGATCGTGGCGCTCGAGCACGACGGCTTCCGCCGGCCCGAGGTCTTCGCCTTCTCGGCGAACCCGATCGACCATCCGCCGCGTGACGTCGGCCGGGTCACCGAGTTCCTCGCCGAGCAACTCGACACCAAGCGCGTCACCCTCTCGAAGATGGTTGCAGACGCCAAGCTCGTGCTGCGATCGCTCGCCGAGGAGCCGCAGATGTGGGACGGCCCATCGATCGACTTCGTGTCACGGTGGGATCGAGCACGGACGACGTCCGCCCAGGAGCTGCTGCCGGGCTCGGGACCGGCCGCCCGTGAGGACGCCCTGTGCCGCATCGAGGACCTGGTGGCCGCCATCTCGGTGGAGGTCGGTCCAGCCTGTGGAGCCGATCTGCGATCCCGGCTCGACAGGGAGACGATCGAGATCACGATCGACCTGGCCGGGAGCGCAGCCGTCGAGCGCTCGCCTGCCAGGAGGGGCAAGCGCGTCAAGCTGACGACGCAGCGCCAGTCCGCCGAGGCCGCCGCGTCGATACTCGAACAGCGAGTCGGCTCTGAGATCCGGGAGGTGCTGTGGCGGCGGGCCCGGCTCGGAGCGACGATCACGTACGCCGCAGTCGGCGCTACCGAGGTGTCGTCCCACCTGTGACATGGTGCCGACCCTGCGGACGCCTCACCGTCACGGCGAGAGGACGAGCAGCGCTCCGGAGGCCGGGGTGATCTCGAATGCGGTTCCGTATCCGAGTAGCTCGCCGTCGGCTTGGAGCGGGCTCGGGGGGTCGGCGTCGATGAGCATCTTGTCGAGCTCCGGGAACACGGTGCACCCAGGCGCATTGGACAACGATCGGCTGACGACCGCCCTGGCCACGATCGATGCCCCGGTTGCGGCGCCGACCGACTCGATGGCGCATGCGACGAGGCCGCGCCGCGGAGCGGGTCCGAGACGGAGCGGGATCCTCCCGAAGTACGTGTACACCTGGTGGATCTGCACCATCACCGCAACCGCGTCCGTCCTCGTGCCGACGCACTCGACACGGAGGTTGGCCGGCATGTTGCGGTAGCGCCTCACGAGCATCCCGACGGCGGTTGATGCGAAGTGGGCGGCTCCGAAGCTCTGCTTGCTCTCGGGGCGGCGCTCGGCTGCCTCGACGACGTCGGCATCGAAGCCGACCCCGAGGGCGAACAGGGCGTACGCCGATGACACGCCCTTCACCGTCTCTGCGACGACGTGGGCGAGGGTGACCGGCTTCGGTTCGTACTCGCCGATCGCCTTGGCCGCCGCCGCCGGCTTGGCCGGGATGTCGAGGATCTTGGCGAAGACGTTCGTCGTGCCCGCCGGGACGAGCCCGAGGGCGGTCGAGGTGTGAACCAGCCCGTTGGCGACATGGTGCGCCACGCCGTCGCCTCCCATCGCGATCACCGCGTACGCTCCGGACTGGGCGGCGCCGACCGCCTCGCGGCGCGCTTCGCTTGGGCTGGTTGGCCAGGCGGCCGTCACGGAGAACCGCTCGGAGAGTGCGGCCATCACGGCGCGGAAGCGGCCTCCGGTGAAGCCCGAGGCCGAGGGGTTGGCGACGAGAACGACGTGTCGCATCGGCTCCGAGCGTACACCGTTACCCTCGACCCACATGGCGTTCGTCGACAGGCAAGACGCCGGGCAGCGGCTGGCCAAGGCCGTCGCCGCCCTCGGCCTCGACTGGTCGGACGGCGGGCTGGTGCTCGGGGCAGCCCGCGGCGGCGTCCTCGTCGCCGCCCCGGTGGCGAGCCGGCTCGGCGCCCGGCTCGACGTGGCGGTGGTTCGCAAGATCGGGGCTCCGCACCAACCGGAGCTGGCGATCGGGGCGGTCGCCGAGAACGGGAGCCCGCTGCTGAACCACGATCTCATCCGTCGACTGCGCCTCGGCGCCCCCGAGGTCGCCGTGGCAACGGAGGGCGCCCGCCGCGAGCTGACCAGGAGAGCCGCTGCCTACCGGGAGGGGCGAGCCGTTCCCCATCTCCGCGGCGAGACGGTCGCCTTGGTCGACGACGGGGTCGCCACCGGTGCGACCATCGTGGCCCTGGCACGCTGGGCGAGATCGGAGAGCCCGGCCACGCTGGTCATCGCCGTCCCCGTCGGCGCCCCCGAGACGCTGCGGATGCTCGCAGACGAGGCAGATCACGTCGTCGCGCTCGAGCGGCCGCGAGAGTTGCGGGCGGTCGGCGAGTGGTACACCGACTTCCATCAGGTGTCGGACGAGGAGATGATGCGCGTCCTGAGGGACGGCACCGCCATCAGCTGACGATGAGCTTCTCGATGCGCTCGCGCAGCTCGATCGGTCGGAACGGCTTCGTCATGAAGTCGTCGGCGCCTCCTTGGGCCGCCTGCTCGGCGACCTCCGGCTGGGCGTGCGCCGTCAGCACGAGCACCCTGATCCCCCGAGTCGAGTCGTCGGCGCGCAGGTGACGAAGCACTTCCCAGCCATCCATGCCCGGAAGCCCGACGTCGAGGACGATCACGTCCGGGATGTAATGGCGGGCATCCTCGAGGCCTTGGATGCCGTCCTCGGCTGCACCGAGGTCGATGTCGAGCGCCCGCAGGCACACCTCGATGAGTCTCCGGACGCTGGCTGAGTCTTCGATGACGAGGACGCGTGGTTTCACAGTGTTCGCTATCGGCAGGCCTTCATCTCCTATCAAGCATATTTCTCACCTCGGTGCTCGAGCGGGCGGCGTGGCACCGATGTTCCTGCGGTGGCGTAGCCTCGCGGAGAGTCTCCGAGGAGAGTTGCGATGAGACCGTACCTGATCGAGCCATATTCCGACTTCTCGGATCGCGCCGCCAAGGCGGCCTACGAGCTGGCGCTCGCAGGCGTCGGAGAAGCGCTCGGCGCCGAGGCGCCGGTGATCATCTCGGGGGAGCCGGTCGCAACGGCCGACCACATCGTGAGCGTCGACCCGTCGCAGCCGGAGAGGATCGTGGCGGTGGCGGGGTCCGCAACGCCGGAGATCGCCGCCAGGGCGCTCGACGCATCCTGGGAGGCGTTCGCCTCTTGGGGCGCATCGCCCGCAGAGCGGCGGGCCGAGCTCGTCCATGCCGTGGGCGATGCAATCGCCGCCCGCAAGTACGAGTTCTCGGCGTGGATGACATACGAAGCGGGCAAGAACTGGCCCGAAGCCGAGGCCGACGTCGCCGAGGCCATCGACTTCTGCCGCTACTACGCCCACCAGGCCGTCGACATGGCCCGGTCGGTGCCGACGTACGACTACCCGGGCGAGAGCAACGAGTCATTCCTGACACCGATCGGCGCCGGGGTCGCCATCCCGCCGTGGAACTTCCCACTCGCCATCCTGGTCGGCATGACCGTCGGCCCCGTGGCCGCCGGCAACACCGTCGTCCTCAAGCCGGCGTCGAACACCCCGATGATGGGCGCCCTGTTCATGGAGGCGGTCGCCGAGGCCGGCGTGCCCGACGGGGTCGTCAACTTCGTGCCGGGGGCGGGATCCGTCGTCGGGGACGCCCTCGTCGACAGCCCGCGAACCCGGTTCATCAACTTCACAGGGTCGAAGGAGGTCGGGCTGCACATCGCCGAGTCGGCCGCCAAGGTTCGTCCGGGCCAGCGCTGGCTGAAACGGGCGTACGTGGAGATGGGGGGCAAGGACGCCATCGTCGTCGACGAGACGGCCGACATCGACGCCGCCGCCGCCGCCGCCGTCAGGAGCGCCTACGGGTTCCAGGGTCAGAAGTGCTCGGCATGCTCGCGGCTCATCGTCGTCGACGCCGTGCACGACGCCGTCCTCGACCGGGTGGTCGCCGGCGCCGAGGCCCTCACCGTCGGCCCACCGGTCGCCAACCACGCGGTCGGGCCGGTCATCTCGTCTGCGCAGCATCGGTCGATCCTCGGAGAGATCGAGAGGGGGAAGGACGAGGCCAAGCTCATCGCAGGCGGCTCGGCGATCGATATGGACGGCGGCTACTACATCGAGCCGACCGTCTTCGGCGACGTCGAACCTGCGGCTCGGCTCGCCCAGCACGAGATCTTCGGCCCGGTGCTCTCCGTGATCCGGGTGGGCGACTTCGACGAGGCGCTGGCGGTCGCCAACGGCACCGACTACGGGCTCACCGGCGGTCTCTTCTCGACGGACGAGGGCAGGGTCGAGCGAGCCGTGCGGGAGTTTCGGGTCGGGAACCTCTACATCAACCGCAAGATCACGGGCGCCCTCGTCGGGGTCCAGCCGTTCGGCGGGTTCGACATGTCCGGCTCGAACGCCAAGGCGGGCGGACCCGACTACCTGCGGCTCTTCATGGAGATGAAGTCCGTGGCGCGCCGGCTCTGACGCCTGTGAAGCGCTCGGTAGCCGGGGGCCGATGGGATAATCCGATCCCTTGGCTCTGATCTCGTACCGGCAGGCGCCCTTCGTCGCGGTCGCCCTCGTCTTGGCGGCGTGTGCCGCCACCGATCCGGCGATCCTCGAGGGGGACGCCCGTGGTGTCGGCATCGGAGCCGCCGGGGTGCCTGCGACGGCCCCGGGCGGGGAATCCGCCGCCCCTCCGACGGCGGCCCTCCCCGGGGGGGCCGCCGACGACGAACCGGGGCTCGCCGTCGTCCCGGCCGGTGGGGCTCCCATCAGCTCCGAGAAGAACGGCGAGGTGACGATGGTCTTGCACGAGGGCGTCCTCCTCGGCGTCGAGGAAGTCGACGGCCGTTGGGTCCGCACGATCACGCCGTGCGGGCGCGACGCCTGGGCTCGGCGCGCCGACCTCGACATCACCCAACGAGCAGACCGGGCGGTACCGGGCCCCGGCTTCGACCTGACCGCCGCCTCGATCGTCGTCGACCCTGGGCACGGCGGCCGTGACTGGGGAGGCGTCGGCGACAGCATCTCCGAGAAGGGCACGAACCTCGACATCGCCGAGCGCCTTCGCTCACTCCTGCTGTCGTCACAGCAGGTCGGCTGGGAGACGGGGGAGCTCGGCAGCGGCGACACGGTGGCCGCCGCCGGCGCCGTCTGGCTGACGAGGGAGCGGCGCGGGCCGAACGATGGCGACATCGAGCTGTCGCTGGGCTACCGGGCCGCCATCGCCAACGGCGCAGGCGCCGATGTCTTCGTCTCGATCCACAACAACACCGTGCCGAAGCGGACGCTGGACCACCCGGGCACGGAGGTGTTCTATTCAGTCGGCTCCGACGGTTCCGATCGGCTGGCTGGCCTGCTGTACGACGAAGTGGTCCGGAGCCTCGCCGCCTTCGATGCTGCCTGGCAGGGCGGCGACGAGCTCGGCGCTCGCGCCAGGACGGATCCGGCCACAGGCGACGACTACTACGGCGTGCTGCGCAGGGCGGAGATGCCGGCCGCCATCGTCGAAGGGGCGTACATCTCCGAGCCCGCCGAGGAGGCGCTCATCGCGACCGAGGCATTCAGGCAGGCGTATGCGGAGGGTGTCTACCGCGGGATCGTCCGCTTCCTGACCACCGACGACTCGAGCGACTCGATCAACCCGCCGCAGCCGTTCCCGGACGACGCCGGCACCGTCAACACGGACGCCTGCGTCGATCCAGTGCAACCGTGAGGTGGTGGCACGCCGCCGGAGCGCTGGTCGTCGTGGCCGCCGCCGCGGCGACGGCTGTGTCCGTCGTGGAGCCGCCGGGGGAGGCCGCCACCACATCTGCGCCCACCTCGGAACCGCCGGCGGGCACGACCCTCCCCGCCCCGACGACCACGCAGGCGGTCATCTCGACGACCGCGGCCGTCTTCGGCGGGGAAGGCGTCGTGTTCGCACGCAGGGGCGGGGCGGATGTTCTGGCGGGTCCGGCCGGCCCCGTGATCGCCCGGCTGCGCCGGGGCATCCCTCTCGCCGCGACGGGATGGGACGGCGAGCTCATCACGGTGGTCACGCCTTGCGACACGACCGCCTTCGTTCGCGCCGATGAAGTGCGCGCCGTGCCACCGGCGCCGGCCCAGGACCCGGGAATCGGCTTCGACCTCGGAGAGGCGATCATCGTCGTCGACCCGGGCCACGGCGGACCCAACATCGGCGCCCGCGCCCCCGACGGGACACCCGAGAAGTCCGTCAACCTCGAGATCGCCCACCTCGTGCGCGACCTGCTGGAAGCCCCGAGGGCGATCGCCGCGGACGGAGGCGTGCTCGCAGGCGACGATATCGTCGCGGCAGGCCGGGTGCTCATGACGCGGGTGGGGAAGGGAAGCCGAGGCGACTACGAGGCCGGCCTCACATACCGCGCCGCCCTCGCCAACGCAGCCAACGCCTCGGTGATGGTGTCGATCCACAACAACGCCGGCGCCGACATCTCGGTCGAGGTGCCGGGCAGCGACGCCTACTACCAGTCGAGCGTTCCCGAGTCGCGGCGCCTGGCGACGCTCATCGTCGAGGAGCTCAGGAGGAGCTTGGAGGCGTTCGACGCCGATTGGGTCGGCACGGACCCGGTCGGGGCGAAGTCACGGCTCAGCGAGCAGGACGGCAACCCTCAGTACTACGGATTGCTCCGCAGGGCGACGGTGCCGACCGTGATCGCCGAAGGGGCGTACATCGTCAACCCGTCCGAGGCGGCCCTGCTGGCCACGACCGAGTTCAAGATCGCTTACGCCGAAGGCGTGTATCGGGCCATCGTGAGATTCCTCGAATCAGGCGACACCGGAGATGCACCCAGCTACGATCCCGTCACGTGGCCGGGCGGTGCCGGCTCCGGGGACGCGCGTCAGGATTGCACGCTCCCCGAGGAGTGAGCGCTCGTCGCAGCGGGGCCGGCTTCAGAAAGAGCAGGCGGGGTGCCGATAGATCGGCACAGGACCAGGGTGGCCGCGTGCGCGGTCGAAAAGGGAGGAAACCAGCGTGCTTGACGTGACTTCGACGCCGCGACGGCGTCCACTCGTGATTCTCGTCGCCGTGATGGCGATGGGCGCCTCGATCGCATTCATCTCGTCCCCCGCGGTCGCAGCCGCAGCCGTCAAGTGTGACGGGAAGGTGGCGACGATCGTCGGGACGAACGGCGACGACGTCCTGGTGGGCACCGGCGGCAACGACGTCATCGTGGCCAGGGACGGAGACGACACGGTCCTCGGCAAGGGCGGCAACGACACCATTTGCGGCGGCGACGGCGCCGATTGGATCGAGGGCGCCGCCGGCAACGACAAACTGTTCGGTGAGGGCGGCAACGACAGCATCGACGGGGGCAAAGGCACCGACGAGATCGTCGGCGGCGCCGGAGACGACACGCTCATCGGCGGGCCGGGCCCGGACGACGTCGCCAAGGGCAACGCCGGGGACGACCGCTGCAAGGCCGAGGACGAGACGTCGTGCGAGCGGAACCCGATCGACTTCGACCTGGAGCGCTTCTACATCAACCAGGCGGTCCCGGCGGTCGACTCGAAGAAGCCGAACAAGACCGACGTCATCGCCGACAGGGTCGGCATCGTCAGGGCCTTCGTGGCCGCCAACCAGGCGAGCGTCGGCAGTCCCCGGGTGACCGTCTTCTGGCGCGACAACAACGGGTCGGGCAAGTTCAACCTCGACGGGCCCGCCAATGCGCCGACGAACCCCAAGGAGAGCAAGCTCGGCAAGACGTTCAACTACGAGTTCGACAACACGTGGCTGACGCCGAGCACGAAGATCTACGTCGAGGTCGACCCGAACTCGAAGTTCCTCGAGGCCGACGAGAAGAACAACCGGTACCCGAGCAGCGGCTGGCTCGATCTCAAGACCAAGAAGGCCGACAAGATCGACGTGACGTTCCTGCCGACCAGGGTCGACGGGAGCTCGGCGCCCAGCATCTCGAAGAATCCTCTCTTCAAGCACACCGAGCGGGTCTTCCCGATCGGGAAGAAGGCCGTGAGCGTCGGGCCGAACTACAACTACTCCCAGCAGATCCCCGGCGACTGCGCCGGCAACTGGGTGGACCTCCTCAACGAGATCACGGCCGAGTGGGTCGCCAGCGGCGCGGCCGACGAGTTCTTCGCCAGCATCGTGCGTCCCGAGAACAACCCGGGCGGGCAGTTCTGCGGCATCGCAGGCATCGCCTGGGTGAACTGGGACTACGACACGGACTCGCCGTACGGACAGGCGCTCCTCGCCAGCGTGAGCTACGACGACCCCGTCGTCGTCGCCCACGAGCTCGGCCACAACTTGGGGCTGGCGCACGCCCCGTCGACCGGGCCGGGTTGCTTCGCCGTCCCGACCGGTGTCGATCCGGACTACCCGTACGCCGACGGGTTCATCGGCTCCTGGGGGTACGACATCTTCAGCGGCGACCTGGTCAACCCGAACACGCACTACGACATCATGTCGTACTGCGACCCGACGCACATCAGCGACTACAACTACCAACACGCCCTCGACCGGCGCCGGTACTACGACCACTACGAGCTGCCGATCGCCGACGACGAGGCGGTGGTGGCCTTCACGGGCAACGTGTTCGGCGGCGGCCACGAGAAGGCCGATCCGGAGACGGCGACGGCGACGATCCTGACGGCGGAGGAAGTGTCC
Organism: Acidimicrobiia bacterium; assembly: GCA_036396535.1. Lineage (NCBI taxonomy): Bacteria > Bacillati > Actinomycetota > Acidimicrobiia > Acidimicrobiia bacterium. Next base: position 24,968 of record DASWKR010000065.1, read on the forward strand.
GCCCGTCCGATCGCTCCGAACCCCGGCCCGTATCGCCTCGTCGGCCTCGACGGTGACGGTGAGGTGCTCGTGTCGGTGTCGTTCGGCACCCACCAGGCGCACTCCTGGGGCGGCGACACCACTGACCTCGAGGGGTTCGCCTTCTCGGTCAGGATGAAGCAGTCGACGGCCGACAACGTCGTCGAGTGGCAGGTCAGGCAGGGCACCCGCGTCCTCGACGCGGCCGCCTCGTAACATCCGCTCAGACGCCATAAGGGACCCGGTCGGCCATCGTGCCGGCCGGGTCCTGCAACATCACGGTGTCCCCGCCGTTCGACCACACGGGTAGGGCGGAGCACCAGAAGAGCTCGTCCTCGGTGTCGTCGCCGCACCCGGTGCGGATGACCAAGGATCGCCCGGGCTCGATCGATGTCCCGTCGGGGAAGACGAAGCGGTTGCTCGTCGACTCGTCGCGCAAGGTCCACCCACCGAGGTCGACCGGGCGCTCCTCGGCCGACTCGATCCTCACCCACTCGTCGTTCATGACGTCGCCGTCCGGGCCTTCCGGGTCGAAGGCGACGTCGGCGACGAAGACCGCAGGGGGGATGTCCCCGCAGGCGTCGATCCCCCACATCCCGAGGCCGGCTGCGGCCGCCTGATCGCCGAGCTCGGCATAGCGTCCGGTGCGCCCTCCCATTGCGAGGGCGTCTCCGCCGGCGACCAGCCTGGCGTTCACCTCGATGCCGTCGACGAAGGCGGCAACGAGATGACGGCCGAACTCGTCGCGCTGAGCCTCCTCGACGGCGGGGACGACCTCGATGGTCCTCTCGTCGATCAGTCCGGCGAGCGCATCGCGCGACTCGTCTCCATGGCATTCCCCGCCTTCCGGCGCGTTCACGTCGAGCAGGCGCACCTCGAGATCCTCGTCCGCCACCACAGCCTCGAACGAGTCCCCGTCGAGCACCCTGGTGACGGTCACCTCCGTGCCGGCATCCTCGACGAGGGGAGGGACGACCACCTCGGGGGGCGGCACCGTGAGCACGTCGTCCCCGGAGCACGCAGTTGCCACGGCCGCGGCGACGATGACGGCGATGAGGCGCACCCCGGGGAAGATACAGCTCCCGCCCTCCGTTCTTGCGTCCCTGCGCCGCGTATGTTCGATCGGGGGACGCCGGAACGGGAGGGCGGGTGGCCCCCTCCGTTCTTGCGTCCCTGCGTCGCGTATGTGCGATGGGGGGACGCCGGAACGGGAGAGACGGTCGTTTAGACCCCGTTTAGCTGCGTGCCGGTACCGTGTGCGGCGACAGCAGGGGAGCACAGCCATGCGGATCTTGGTCGTCGAGGACGAGCCGGAGCTCGCCGAGGCCCTCGCGGTCGGACTCCGCCGCGAAGGCTATGCCGTCGACGTCGCCACCCGCGGCGACGAGGCGGTCGAGCGCCTGGCGACGAGCCCCTACGACCTGGTGACGCTCGACCTCGGACTGCCCGACATGGACGGCCGGGACATCGCCCGCGCCGTTCGCTCCCAGACGGTGACGGACGAGCCGGGGCCGCGTGTCCTCATGTTGACCGCCCGGGACCGTCTGGAAGATCGAGTCGCCGGACTCGACGTCGGCGCCGACGACTACCTCGTCAAGTCGTTCGCCTTCGCCGAGCTGCTCGCCAGGGTGAGAGCCCTGCTCAGGCGGGACGTCGGATCGAACGGCGCCGTTCTCCGCCTCGCCAAGCTGGAGCTCGACGCCGCTCGCCTCGAAGCGAGCCACGACGGCGTCGAGCTTGCGCTCACGGCCAAGGAGTTCGCCCTGCTGCGGTTCTTCATGCTCCACCCCGGCGAGGTCCTCAGTGCCGAACGACTGCTCGACCACGTGTGGGACGAGCACGTCGACCCATTCACCAACACAGTGAGGGTGACGGTCAGCAACCTGAGGCGCAAGCTGAAGGAGGCGGGCGCCGATGACTCGATCGAGACCGTCGTCGGGGCCGGTTACCGGCTGCGGGACATGCGATGAAGCTGCCCGCTTGGATGAGATCCGTCCGGTTTCGGCTCGCCCTGACGTACTCGGTCGTCGTCTTCGGACTCGCCTTCCTCGTGGTCTTCGGTGTCAACGTCGCCCTCTCCCGGTCGCTGGCCGACCAGCCGGTGTCCCAGCAGACGCAGTTCCGCACGTTCGTCGCCCCGAACGGCGCCATCGTCAGGATCGAGGAGACCGTCCGCGGTCGGATGGTGACCCTCGAGCAGCTCGTCAACGCCAGGGCGCGTGAGGACTTGCGCCGCTACTCGCTGCTGGCGCTGCTCGGGATGTTCCCCGTCAGCATCGGGATCGGGTGGCTGGTAGCCAACAGGGCCTTCGCTCCGATCGGCAAGATCACCAAGGTCGCTCAGGACATCCAGTCGACCGATCTCTCGCAACGGATCGATCTCGAGGGTCCCGACGACGAGCTGAAGCAGCTCGCAGACACGTTCGACGGCATGCTCGACCGGATCGAGGCCGGCATCGATCGCCAGCGGAGCTTCGTCCAGGACACGTCGCACGAGTTGCGCAACCCACTCGCCGTGATGGCCGTCAGCCTCGACGTCGCCCTGGCCGACGACGCGGCGGACGCGGCGACGCTCAGGAGGACGGCAGAGGTGGTGCGGCGCAACGTCGAGCGCACCTCGAGGACGGTCGACGATCTCCTCATGTTCGCCCGCAGCCAGATCCCGGAGTCGCAGCTCATCGAGGCGGATCTCGCCGATCTGACCGGTGAGGTCGTCGAGGAGCACCGGGCCGTCATCGAGGAGCACAGGCTCGCCCTGGAGTGCGACCTCGATCACGTCTCGGCGACCGTCGACGACGTCTCGGTGAAACGAGCGGTCGGGAACCTCATCGGCAACGCGGTGCGGCTGTCGCCGCCGAACCGCCAGTTGCGGATCGGAACGGGGGCGGTCGACGGGTGGGCGTGGATCGGCGTCTCGGACGAGGGACCAGGCATCGCCGAGGAGCAGCACGCCACGATGTTCAGGAGGCATTGGTCCGGGGATGCATCGAGCCTGGGCAGCGAGCTACGCGCCGGTCTCGGGCTCGACATCGCCCGCCAGGTAGCCGAGTCGCACTCCGGGCTCATCACGGTCGAGTCGCAGCCCGGCGTCGGCGCAACATTCGTCCTGTGGCTGCCGAGGGGGCCGGGCGCCGACCCTGCGATGGTCACGGAAGACGGCATCCACCCCAAGGCCAACCCGCTGGGGTGAGACCGGGGATGTATCTGGCCTGCCGCCATGGTGCGAGGCGCCAAAGCACTCGCCATGCTGCGCCGACGCACGCACGCCCTGCCTCCGGACGTCTACGCATGGCGTACGACGTGCTCAACCATCGGATCATCATGTGGTTCGAGGCCCTGGCGGACGGGGTCGGGGTCGACGATGTGCTCGTCGAGCTGCTCTCGGAGCTTCCGGCGCCGCGAGTCACGCAGACGGCGTCGGCATGACTCTCACGGCGGAGCAGCGCCCGAGGGGTCTCGACCTTGTCGGTCAGCGGTTGGGGAGCTCCCGGCCACTGTCCTGCCCGCCGGGGTTGGCGTTGCCGCCGCCATTGCCGCCGGCTCCATTGCCGCCGCCTCCGGCATTGCCGCCGCCTCCGGCATTGCCGGTCCCGGAGTCGTCGTCACCGTTCCCGCCGCGATTGCCGGGCGGATCATCGGAGCGACCCGGAGCGTCGCCGGACCCGCCGGGCGCTTCGTCGTCCTGCTGACCCGGCGCGCCGTCCCGGCTTGGATCATCCGGCCGTCCCGGCGGGTCGGCCGGCAGCCCGTAGTCATGCGGGTCGGGGTGGTCGCCGCACGACTCCTGCGGCGTTGGCATGCCGTCTTCCGCCTTCTCGCGGTCCTTGACGCACTGGGTCCAGGCGGCGACCGCCAGGGCGTATTCGTCGGCTCGCTCGCCTTCGTCGTCGACGACGGAGGTGACGGTCGTGGAGACGCCGGGGACTGCCGCCGGTGGATTCGTCCCGGCGGTGGTGACAGTGGCGCCCGCCGTCGCCTCGGCCTGAGGGATGCGAATGCCCACGTGCTCGACGACACCGGCGACTGCGTTCTGCCACCCGGTCGGCAGGTTGCCCGTGGCGGCAGCCGCGCCACCCGTGACGGTGGCGAGCGCCATGGCGCCGAAGAGGAACTTGATAACGAAGCCCGACGTGACCCCGGCGTAGGCGAGACGCCTCCGCCGGGGCGCTGGCTGCACGACGGGTGCTGCGGCGTCCCCCGCTCTAACAGCAACCTGTCGTGCAGCCATGGCAGCCTGGGCGACGTGCGTCGCTTTGGCTGCGCCCGACAGGGGCTGTTCGGAACTGGCCCGGACCCGTTCGACGAGAAGGGCGAGAGCCGGATCGGCCGAAGCCGAACCGCGGATTGCGCTCTCGAGCGCCGCGTCGTCCGGACCTCCGAACAACCACTTCATGTCGTCGTTACCGACGCGATCGCTCATCGTGCTACGCCCTCGTTGTCGAGCTTCCTGCGGATCGCCCCCAGAGCCCTCCGCTGCAGCGCAGTGATCGCCCCGATGCGCTTGCCGAGCGCCCGGGACGTCTCCTCGAGCGTGAGGCCGCCGATGATGCGCAGCATGAGCACATCTCGCTGGTCGGGGGTGAGCTCCGAGAAGAGCGTCCTCAGCAGGCCGTCGTCGATTCGATCGAGAGCGGCCCGCTCCGTGTCGTCTGCCGAGACGACCCCCGTCAGCTTCTCGGTCTCGACGAGCTGCTCCGGCCGGCGGGTGCGGGCCCGGCGCTCGTCGATGAGGCGGCTGTGAGCCACCATGAAGACCCACGAGTGGAAGTTGCGCTCGGTGCCGTCGAACGTCTCGATGTTCCGGGCGACCTGGAGGAAGACCTCGCCGACCAGGTTCTCGGCATCGACGGCACCTCGGACCCGTAAGTACCCGTGGAGCTTGGGGGAGAGCTCGTCGTACAGGATCGACCACGCCCACTCGGCGCCCGCCCGGGCGGCTTCGAGGACGTCATCGAACTGCTCACCGAACGCCATGGACACCCTGATCTCGGGAGAACGTGGGCCGATGGTACCGAGGGTGTCGCCACGGGCGTGACAGGGCAGCCCGAGAGGACTACGCCGTCACTGATCGATCGAGGCCAGGAACACCTCGGCGACGAGGGGATCGAACTGCGACCCCGCCCCGGCTGCGATCTCCTCGATCGCCCGCTCGCTCGCCTGGGCCGGGCTGTAGGGCCGCTCGCAGACGATGGCGTCGTACGCGTCGACGACCGAGATGATCCGGGCCGGCATGGGGATCTGGGCGCCTTCGAGTCCGAACGGGTAACCCTTGCCGTCGAACCGCTCGTGGTGGGTGAGCACCGTCATGGCGACCTCGCGGTCGACCCGGCTCCGCAACATCCAGTAGCCGTGGATCGGGTGGAGGCGCATCTGCGCCCATTCGGCACCGTCGAGGGGGCGTGGCTTGCGGACGACGGTCTCCGCGATCGCAAACTTGCCGATGTCGTGGAGCGAGGAAGCGATCCGAAGCCGATCGATCGCCTCTTCGTCGAAGCCCATTCGCGCCGCGATCACGGCTGCGACGTCGCCGACCCGCTCGCCATGGTCGACCCAGATCGGGTCATCGCCCAAAGCGAGCCCCGCGGCCCTGGCGTCGACGAGGTCGCGGAGCATGCCGGAGCCGCCCGGCCGGCGCGTCGCCCTGTCCAAGGTTGCGGTCATTGGGGAGGTAACCGACGTTGGGTCAGAAATTGCTACGCCGCAGGCTCAATACTTCAAACCCTGAGCAGTTGGATCACCGAGCCGTTCGTGCCGCCGTCGCGATCCGAGTTGGTCCACGGCGTGTAGTAGGAGCCTGGGTCGACGATTCCCTTCACGCGCACCTCGACCTTGTCGCGGGACTGGATGCGCGTCTTCACGATGCACTTGCCCGCCTCGTCGGTCACGCATCCCCGGTCACGGCCGTTCGAGAAGCGCACACGGACCTCGGCACCGGCGACCGGGTCGCCGTCCTCGTCGACCACATTGATCTTGGCTCGGGCCCTCCAGTGCGGGCCAGGCAGCGGCCTGCTGCGGTCGTCGAGGTCGATCGTCGTAACCGCGTGGCGGGCTGCGCCGGGGAACAGGACGAAGAGACCCTGCTCGATCCCGTTCACGACGACCACCCCGCTCTCGAAGAACGGGTAGACACTCCACGCGCCGTTGAACTGCGCGGCGTTGTCTGCCGGCCAGACGTCGAAGTACCCGACCTCGGTGAGGTCGCCGCCGGCGACACCTTTGAGGGACAGCACCCGGAGCCCTGCCCGGTAGTTGGCCTGATAGGTGTGGCCGTCGGCGACGTACTGGTTGTGGTCGATGGCATTGACCCACGACCTGTGGGTGTCGAGGACGGCCGGGTCGTCGACGTCGCGCACGTCCCAGATGTAGGTCGTCGTCTTCACCCCCGAGAACATCTCATCCGCCTCGTCGTCGAGGAGGAAATACCTGTGGTTGTCAGTCAGCCACCCCTGGTGCGTGTACGAGGCGCCCGGGTATGCCCTCCTGGCGAGCTGGATCGGGCTCGACTTGTCGGTGACGTCGACGATCGTGAGCGTGTCCTCGTTCGAGGCGAAGCACAGCTCCTTGCCGGCGTGGGCGGTGTCCGGCCCCCGGTACACGACGCACTGGACGTCGTGCGTGTAGCCGTCAGCCGAGTAGCACCCGGAGAATGCCGGGCTCGAAGGATCGGCGAGGCTCACCATGTAGAGGCCGCCGGAGCATTGGCTCGAACCGATGACGTAGGCGTACCCGGTTTCCTCGTTCACGGCGATGTTGTGGGCGTTCGAGAACCCGTTGAGGTGGCCGCTCTCCGAGAACGTCACCGGCGGTGAGCCGACGTCGAGGAGCTCGGTCAGGTCGAAGTACTGCAACCCCGAGGATGCCGCCTCGCTCACGATGTAGGCGTGGTCCTCGTACACCTTGATGTCACGCCAGATCGAGGAGGTGGCGTGAGGCGGCAGGCTCCCGAGGTAGACGGGATCCGTGGGCTTGGTGACCTCGACGAACGAGGTGCCGGTCGAGCGACCGACGATGGCGAACTCGCGGCCGGACGCTTCGTCTGTCCAGCCCCAGATGTCGTTGCCCTCTCCGCCGCCCATCGAGGGAAGCGGCAGATGGGAGAGCATGTCGACGCCGAGACACGGATAGCTGCCGGCGAAGCCGCCTTCGCATCGCGTGTATGACATCGAAGCCGACTCGAGCACGCGGGAGAGGGCGTTGCGGGCGATGCTGCTCGTCATGCGAGCCGCGTCGACTCCGAACTCGACTTGGCGGGCGCCGCCTTCTGGGTGGGCGCCTGCCGGGAGGGCCAGACCGACGATGAGGGCGGCAGCAGCGACCGCCGTGAGCTTCGCCTGGTATCGGTGCACTGCGACGGAAGCGTAGCCGGGAGCCGCCATGCGGACGCGCAGGTGGGCGGCACCGGTGCGCGCCGCCCACCTACGTGATCAGGGCCGCCTACTTGTCGAGTTACTTGTCGAGCTGGCCGCGCAGCTCGCCACCCGGATATGCGTCGGAGTGGATGTTGACGTAGTAGTCCTCGGGGTTCTGCTGGATATCGCGGAGCAGCGGCTTGGCGACATCGCGCGTGCAGCCCCTGCTCTGCTTTTTCACTGCCTGTCCGAATGCCGTGAAGTCGACCACGATGGGCCCGTCGACGCCCGCAGCCCCATCATGGATGTGGAATGCGATCGGCGTCACGCCCGTGATCGAGATGTCGTAGCAGAGCACCTTCTTGCGCCTGTCGATCGTGACGGTGGCGACTCCGACGCCGTCCGAGTCGATGTCGGCCGTCTCCCCGTCGCCGGTCAGCGTGGCGATGCGCACCTTGGCATTGGTCTCCGGCCCGTCGATGGCGGCGATGGCCGGGATCGCGGCGGCGGCGAGCAAGCCGAGGAGCGCGAGGCCGACGATGAGTCTCCTCCTCATGAACCGTCTCCTTCCCTAGAGGTTCGAGGGGAGTACGGCGCGGCCTGGATATCGGTTCCTTCGTCGGCGCCCGGAGCGCCGACTAGAACTGCTGCTGCTCGGTGGATCCGGCGAGCGCCAGCGTCGACGCCGTGCCGGCGCTGACGACCTGGGCGACCCGGTCGAAGTATCCGGCCCCGACCTCGCGCTGGTGGCGCGTGGCGGTGTAGCCACGCTCTTCCATGGCGAACTCCGACTCTTGCAGCTCGACGTAGGCCGACATGCCGGAGGCGGCGTAGCGGCTGGCGAGGTCGAACATCGAGGCGTTGAGGGCGTGGAACCCGGCGAGCGTGATGAACTGGAAGCGGTATCCCATCGCCCCCAGCTCCTTCTGGAACGTGGCGATCGCCTCGTCGTCGAGGTGGCGCCTCCAGTTGAACGACGGCGAGCAGTTGTAGGCCAGCAGCTTCGTCGCGTGCTGCGAGAGGATCGCCTCCGCGAAGCGCTCCGCCTCGGCCAGGTCGGGCCGCGACGTCTCGCACCAGACGAGGTCGGCGTACGGGGCGTATGCGAGCCCGCGGGCGATGGCGGACTCCATGCCGTTGCGGACCTCGAAGAATCCCTCGGCCGTTCGTGATCCTGTCACGAACTCGCGATCTCTCTCATCGACGTCGCTCGTGAGCAGTGTCGCCGCCAGCGAGTCCGTCCTGGCGACGATCACGGTCGGCGTGTCCATCACGTCTGCCGCCAGCCTGGCAGCCGTCAGTGTCCTCACGTGCTGGCTCGTCGGAACGAGCACCTTGCCGCCCATGTGGCCGCACTTCTTCTCGGAGGCGAGCTGGTCCTCGAAATGGACGGCGGCCGCACCGGCGGCGATGAAGCTCTTCGTCAGCTCGAAGGCGTTGAGGGCACCTCCGAAGCCGGCCTCGGCATCGGCGACGATCGGCACCATCCAGTCGACGTCGTCCGAGCCCTCGACGAAGGCGATCTGATCCGCCCTCCTGAGGGCATTGTTGATGCGGCGCACCAAGGCCGGGGCGCTCGACACCGGGTAGAGGGACTGGTCGGGGTACACCTCTTCGGAGACATTGGCGTCGGCCGCCACCTGCCAGCCCGACAGGTAGATCGCCTCGAGGCCCGCCCGCACCATCTGGACCGCCTGGCCACCCGACATCGCCCCCAGGGCGTTGACGTAGTCGCGCTCGCCCAGCAGGCGCCACAATCGTTCGGCGCCCCGCCTGCCGACCGTGTGCTCGACGGCGAACGACCCCTGGAGCCCGACGACGTCGTCGGCTGTGTAGTCCCGCTGCGCGCCGGCGAACCGTGGTGCGCTCCACGTGGCATCGATCTGTCGTGCTCTCTGCTGACGGTCTTGCATGGTTGTCGCCTCCGATGTGAGCGGCGGGCTCAGTCGAGCAGTTCCGAAGCGGGCAAGGTCAGGAAGTCCGGGAAGGACGACCCGAGCGCCACCTCCTCGAAGAGGTCGCGGGCCTCCTTGAAGCGGCCGGCGAGGAGGCCCTCTCCGCCGCTCTCGCCCTCGATCTCGCCGATGACCTCGTCGGCCATCCTCCGCACGAGCGCCGTCGTGACCCGTGTCCCGTTCTGTGTCGAGATCCCGTGGCGGATCCACTGCCAGATCTGGGAGCGGCTGATCTCGGCGGTGGCGGCATCTTCCATCAGGTTGTAGAGGGCAACCGCGCCGTTCCCGGTGAGCCAGGCCGCCAGGTAGCGGATGGCGACGTCGATGTTCGTGCGGACGCCGGCGAGCGTCACGGCGCCGCCGGGGACTGCGATCGTCTGGAGTGCCGCCGCATCCGCCACGACGTCGGGCCGCAACCGGCCGATCTGGTTCGGTGCGCCACCGAGGACGGCGGCGAACTCGCGGCGAGCGACCCCGACGAGGTCGGGGTGGGCGACCCAGGTGCCGTCGTGTCCGTCGCGGGCCTCGCGGGCCTTGTCCTCGGCGACCTTGGCGAGCGCCTTGGCGTTGACGGCTTCGTCCCGTCTGCTCGGGATGAACGCCGACATCCCCCCGATGGCGTGGGCGCCTCGCCGGTGTGCCGTTGCGATGAGGAGGTCGGTGTACGCCCGCATGAACGGGACCGTCATGACGACCTGGCTCCTGTCCGGAAGCACCATGTCCCTGCGGTTCCTGAACTTCTTGATGATCGAGAAGATGTAGTCCCAGCGACCTGCGTTGAGCCCCGCGGAGTGCTCCCTCAGCTCGTAGAGGATCTCGTCCATCTCGAAGGCCGCCGTGATCGTCTCCACGAGCACGGTCGCCTTGATCGTCCCGCTCGGGATGCCGAGCTCATGCTGGGCATGCAGGAACACGTCGTTCCAGAGCCTCGCCTCCAGGTGGCTCTCGAGCTTCGGGAGGTAGAAGTACGGTCCGGAGCCCCGAGCGATGAGCTCCGAAGCGTTGTGGAAGAGGAAGAGACCGAAGTCGAGGAGGCTCGCCGAGCTCGGTGCCTCGTCGACGAGGATGCGCCGGTCGACGAGGTGCCAGCCCCTCGGCCGGACAATGAGGGTCGCCGGCTCGTCGCCCAGGCGGTACGTCTTGTCCTCCGTGCGCAGCTCGATCGTTCGACGGACGGCGTCACGCAGGTTCAGCTGTCCTTGGATGAGGTTCTCCCACGTCGGCGAGTTCGAGTCCTCGAAGTCGGCCATGAACGTCGACGCCCCGGAGTTGAGGGCGTTGATCACCATCTTCCTGTCGACCGGCCCGGTGATCTCGACGGTGCGCTCCTCGAGGTCGGCGGGCACGGGCGCAACCCTCCAGTCGGATCGGCGCACGTTGCGTGTCTCGGGGAGGAATGCCAGCTCGGCGCCCCCGTCGAGGAGGTCCTGGCGCACGTGCCTGGCGCACAACAGCCCCCGCCTACGCTCACCGAAGGCACGTTGCAGCCCGGCCACGAATGCAACGGCTTCCTCGGTGAGGATCTCGTTCATGCCTTGCATCCTCGTGCCGGTGATCTCGACACCCATCGGGGTCCTCCTGGTCCGGATGGGGCAGAGTGCGCACGCCGGCGGCGTCCTGCCAAGGCGAGTGGACATTAAGTTTGAGTGTTCTTATCATTGAGTCGTCTACTCGGAGGAAATTTTGGCGGCAACTTCGATTGATTCCCTCATTCTCGGGTATCGACTGCGACACTTCCGTAAGCAGCGCGGGCTCACGCTCGAGCAGCTCGGCGCCCTCGTCGACAAGCCGGCCCCGTACCTGTCGCTGCTCGAGAATGGCAAGCGTGAGCCGAGGCTGGGGCTCCTCAACGAGCTGGCCGCTTCGCTCGACGTCTCGGTCGCGGAGCTGCTCGAGCCGACGCCGCCGACGAAGCGATCGCGCATGGAGGTGGCGCTCGAACGTGCCCAGGATGAGCCGATCTACCGGGAGCTCGGGCTGCCATACCTCAAAGCGTCGGCCAAGCTGCCCGACCCCGCCCTCGAGCACATCGTCGCTCTCTACGAGGCCCTCCGGGAGACCAGGACCGTCACCGATCCGACGAGGGAGGCGGCGCGGATCGCCAACGCCGAGCTACGCGCCGAGATGAAGCGGCGCGGCAACTACTTCGAGGAGATCGAGTCGGTTGCAGCCGAAGCCGTCGAAGCAGCCGGGTACGAGGGGTCGCGGGCCCTCACCGAGCGCGACATCGCCCAACTGGCGTCACACTTCGGATTCACGGTCGAGCGCGCTCCCGACGTGCCGCCTTCGGTGCGATCGGTCACGGACCTGCGCAACCGGAGGATCTACGTCGCCCAGCGCGACCTTCTCGGCACCAGGAGCGCCCGTTCGGTTGTCATCCAGACCCTCGGCCACTTCGCGCTCGATCACACGGATCCGAGGAGCTTCGGGGAGTTCCTGCGGCAACGCGTCGAGGCGAACTACTTCGCCGGCGCCGTGCTGCTCCCTGAGGTGGCAGCCGTCCCGATGCTCGTCGAGGCGAAGCGAGAGCGCGACCTCTCGGTGGAGGATCTCCGTGACGCCTTCTACGTGTCGTACGAGATGGCGGCGCACCGCTTCACGAACCTGGCGACCAGGCACCTCGGGCTCAAGGTGCACTTCGTCCGTTCGGACGAGGCCGGGATCATCTGGAAGGCATACGAGAACAACGACGTCCCGTTCCCGCAGAACTCGGTCGGCGCCATCGAAGGGCAGCGGCTGTGCCGCGAGTGGGGGACGCGCCAGGCGTTCCACTCGCGCGACAAGTTCTCGATCCACTACCAGTACACGGACACCTCGCGCGGGACATTCTGGTGCAGCACCCACGTCGACGAGCACCGCATGGCTGCCATCACCACAGGTGCCAGATTCGAGGAGGCGCAGCATTTCCGCGGCAGGGAGACGAACCGGCACTCCGCCTCACGGTGCCCCGACGGGACGTGTTGCCGCAGACCGGACGCCGGGCTGGCGTCGCGCTGGGACGGCTACGCCTGGCCGTCTGTCCGGCCGAACAGCCACGTCCTGGCGGCGATGCCCGTCGAGACCATCCCCGGCGTCGACTTGACCGAGGTGTACGAGTTCCTCGACAGGAATGCGTCTACGGGCTGACGGCCCCCGCTCGCACCGGCTCGAGCCGGAGCACGTCCCCGCCCAGCGTGGCGACGAGCATCTCTCCTTCCGGGTCGAGGCCGAAGCTCGTGACGTTGCCGAGGCCGTCCAGCCACTGTCTCTCGTCGCCGACATCACCGTCGATGAGCTCGAGGCTCCTGACCCAGCCGGCGCAGTAGTCGCTGTAGAAGAAGGTGCCGTCGAGCTCCGGCATGGCTCTGCCGTGGTAGACCGGGCCGGCGATCACGGCGCACTCCGGGACGTGCTCGATGACGAGCACCGGCAATGCGAAGTCGGCGGGGTCGCACACGGGTACCGGTTTGCCGTCCCTGAGGTCCTGGGCGGTGATGAAGCACGTGTCCGCCTCGGCGATGGGCCACCCGAAGTTGGTCCCGGCGCCGTCTGCGAGGGAGATGACGTTGATCTCCTCCCAGAAGTCCTGGCCGACGTCCCCGATGTACACGAGGCCGGACGGGGCATCGATCGTGAACCGCCATGGGTTGCGCAGGCCGTAGACCCACTTCTCCGGGGCACCGCCACCGGCGGCATGAGGGTTGTCGGGTGGGATGGCATAAGGGCTGGCGGCGTCGACGTCGAGCCTGAGGAGGCCGCCGAACACGACGTCCTCGTTTTGGCCGTTGTGGAACGGGTCGCCGATCCCGCCTCCGTCGCCGAGGCCGAGCCAGAGGTAGCCATCCGGCCCGAACTGGATCATCCCGCCGTTGTGGAAGTGGTGGGGCTGGTCCACTGCGAGCACGATCGCCCGGCTCAGCGGGTCGAGCCGGTACGGGTCGTCCCCGTCGACTCGATACTCGAGGATCCGCGAGTCTCCCAGCTTGTTGACGAGGGAGACGAACACCCGGCCATTCTGTGCGAAGCGAGGATGGAAGGCGAGGCCGAGCAACCCCTGCTCCGTGCCCTGGCTGCCGACGTCGTTCGACACGTCGAGGAAGGGCTCCGGGCGCACCACTCCGTCCTCGACGACCACGATCCGGCCGGGCTGCTCGACCACGAAGAGGCGATCGCTCCCCGGGGGAGCCGTGACCTGAACCGGCTGGTTCAGCCCGGAGACCAGCAGCGTCGCCTCGATCCCGGTGAGCGGACCTTCCGGGGCCTCGCCGGGGAGCGTCGTGGCGGGCGTCGGCGTCGTGGTGCCCGGCCCGATCGGGATGCCGGATGCCGCGTCACCTCCGCAGGCGGCGAGGGCGATGGCGAATGCTGCGGCGACCACGAGACGATGCACGGTGAGCGAGGCTAAACCGGCGAGGACGCTACGAGTCGGACGGGTTCTCTCCCGCCTTGCGGGGGACCGACGAGCGCCGAAGGCCGAGTCGAGGGGGTGGCTGCGGCGAGTCGAGTGGACGAGCCCTTCTTACGCAGTCTCCCGCTTTGCGGGGGACCGACGAGCGCCGAAGGCCGAGTCGAGGGGGTGGCTGCGGTTGGGCCCCCTCGGCTCGGTCCCTGGCGGGACACTCGCCGATCCCCCGGCTCACGCCGGGGGATTGCGTAGGGGGTGGCGCGCCCCTGGGTGCGTCGGTCTGGCATAGTGGCCGCCATGTCAGACGTCGTCGTGCCGGTCGACGTGCCCCAACTCGGGGACGACCGCCTGAAGAACTGGGCGAAGGTCGTCCACTCCGTGGACGAGGGCAAGGCGTCCGGCTGGGCGTTCGAGGGCGACTTCATAGCTACCGGCGGGATCCAGGACGTGCCCGCCGGAGCCGTGATCCTGGTGTACGGCGAACGCGGGTCGCGTCAGAGCCCGTCTGTCGAGGCCAAGGTGTACACCGCCAACAACGACGGGACGCTGAGCCAGGAGGCGGAGGCGAAGGGAAGGGCCTGGGCCAGGACGCTGCGTGACCGCGTCGTCGAGCTGCTGACGGCTGCAGAGGCGCTCCCCACGGGCGGGGTCGGGTGGCAGCCCGACCCCCCGGGGGCGGTCGGGTGGAAGCCCGACCTGATTCGATACTCGGAAGCGGCGCTGCGCGAGGAGCTGGCGCGTCGAGGGCTCGCCTCCTGAGCGACGATCCTCCCGCCGTCATCGGGGGACCGGTGCAGCGTGCCGGGTTCGTCTCGATGCTCGTGACCGCCATGGGCGTGGCGACATTCGTCGCAGGGATATTGAGCATCCTGTCGGCGGAGATCATCGACGAGTTCGACATCACGCGCCAGCAGTTCGGGCTCCTCATCACCGCACTCCTCGTCACCGGAGCCGGTCTGTCGTTCGCATCGGGCAAGATCACGGACGCCATCGGCGGCAAGGCCGGGTTCTTCCTCTTGTTCGCCCTGGCGGCCGCCGCATACGCCGTGTACGGGTTCGCCCCTGCGTATTGGGTGATGGCGCTCGGCGGGCTCGTCGGTGCGATGTCGAACTCGCTCGCCAACCCGACGACCAACAAGCTGATCTCCCTGCACATCCCGGCCGGTCGCCGGTCGGTGATCACCGGCATCAAGCAGTCGGGCGTCCAGGGGGCGGTCTTCTTCGGCGGGATCCTGCTGCCGGACGTGGCCCGCCGACTCGGCTGGCGAGGCGCCATGTTCACCGTCGCCGTCTTCTCGATCCTGTTTCTCCCGCTGGTCGCGGCTGCCATCCCGCGTGACACGGCGACCACATCCGCCGACCGGCAGGGTGCCGCACCTGTCCCCGGCTTCGTGCGCTGGCTCGCCCTGTACGGCTTCCTGCTCGGGTTCGCCGGTTCGGTGACGTTCCTCATCCCGCTGTTCGCCCAGGAGTCGCTCGGGATGAGCGCCGATGCGGGGGGCACCGCGGCGGCCGTCGCCGGGCTGGCAGCGTTCGTCGGGAGGATCGCGTGGGCGCGGATCGCGGAGCGGCGCGATCGCTACGTCGTCGAGCTGCTGTGGATCGCCGTGCTGTCGGCCGGGGCGGGGTACGTGTTGCTGCAGGCGACCCCGGAGCTGCCCTCGGCCCTGTGGGTGGGCGTCGTGCTCGTCGGCCTGACGTCCAGCTCGTGGAACTCGGTCGGGATGCTGGCCGTCATCTCACGTGCCGGGGTGCTGAGGACGGGAGGCGCCACGGGAACCGTGCAGGGAGGCTTCCTGCTCGGGCTCGGGATCGGACCTCCGATCTTCGGTCGGCTCGTCGATCGGACGGGGAGCTACGACTCGATGTGGCTGCTGTCCATCGGGTTCGTGGCGGCGGCGGCGCTGCTGTGCGCCACCTGGCTCTGGCGGGACCGGGTCGTCAGGGCTCGACGATGACCCTGCCCCGCATCTCGATCGGGTGGATCTCGCAGAAATACGGGTAGGTGCCCGCCGTCTCGAAGGTGACCGAGTATCGGCTCCCCTCGTCCAGGAAGCCCGAATCCCAGCGGCCGTCCTTGACGTAGGCGTCTCCTCCCCGACCGGATGTGGTCGTGTGGGCTCCCTGGTCGTTCGTCCAACGGACGCTGTCACCGACGGTGATGCGGACGGTCGGGGGACCGAAGGCGTAGTCGACCATCGACACGTCGACGCGTTGGGATGGAGGCTGGGTGGTGGTGGTGGTGGTGGTCGTCGTCGTCGTGGTGGTGGTCGTGGTCGTGGTCGTGGAGGTCGTCGACGTCGACGAGGTGGTGGTCGTGATGGGCGCAACCGTCGTTGTGGGAGGCGCAGTCGTGGTCGTCGCCGGCGCACCTGTTGTCGTGGCCGGCATAGTCGTCGTCGGCCTGCTGGTCGTCGATTCGACCGGAGCGGAGGTCGTCGTCTGGAGCGTCGTCGCCGCGCTCGTGCCGCAGGCGGTCGCCAGCGCCGCCACGACGATGCCACTCCGCAGTCTCACGCCGTCGGATACGGCGCCGTGTCGCATACCGGTTCGCGGTTGCGGCCGCGGCGCGGCGACCCGTAGCCTCGCCCGTCAGTGGCCACCGCCGGCAAGAACGACCCCCGCACGGTGTTCGGTTGGGCGATGTACGACTGGGCGAACTCGGCGTACATCACCATCTTCGGCGCGGTCGTCGCCGCCTTCTTCACGGACTCGATCGTGCCCGACGAGGGACTCTGGGGCCTGAGCGGCGAGACGTTGTGGGCGGCCGTCGTTTCGGTCGGAGCGATCGTGTTGTTCCTCTGGATGCCCATCATCGGCGCCATCGCCGACTACTCGGCGGCCAAGAGGGCTTTTCTGCGCGTCTTCGCCGTGTTCGGTGCGATCGTCACCATGCTCGTGCCGTTCGTCCCGGACGGCGCCGTGCTGCCGTTCCTGTTCCTCGTGCTGCTCACCCAGGTCGGCTTCGTCGGGGCGAACGTCTTCTACGACGGTTTCCTGCCTGACATCACGACCGACGCCACGATCGACCGGGTTTCGTCAAGGGGATTCGCCTTCGGGTACATCGGCGGAGGCCTCTACCTGCTCCTGGCGTTCGTGCTGCTCACGCTGAGCGGCGACGACGGGGCGACCGGGCTCGCTGAGGCGACGGCAGCACGCATCGGTATCTTCGGGGCCGGCGTCTGGTGGCTCGGGTTCACGTGGTTCGCCCTCGCCCGTTTCCCGGAGACCGGAGTCCCCGAACAGCTTCCCGCCGAGTACGGCGGGACCGCCAGGTGGAGGGCATACGCCTCCATCGGGTTCAGGAGGACGATCTCGACCGGTAAGAAGCTGCGCCGGTTCCCGCAGATCCTCCTCTTCGTCCTGGCCTTCCTCTTCTACAACGACGGCACCCAGACAGTCATCGCCATCAGCGGTGCATACGCAGAGGACACCCTGGGTCTCGAGCTCACCCAGATCGCCACCGCCTTCCTCATCGTGCAGTTCATCGCCTTCTTCGGGGCACTCGGTTTCGGAGTGCTCGCCGGTCGGATCGGCGCCAAGCGAGCGATCATCGTGTCGCTCGTCATCTGGGTGGGGCTCGCCATCGGGGCATACTTCCTCCCGGAGGGCGAGGCGCTGCCGTTCTATGGGCTGGCAGCCGTCGTCGGTTTCGTGCTCGGGGGCGTCCAAGCTCTGTCCCGATCGCTCTACGGGTCGATGATCCCCGAGGAGGCGTCCGCCGAGTTCTACGGGTTCTTCTCGGTGTTCTCGAAGTTCTCCGCCATCTGGGGCCCGCTCGTGTTCGCCATCGTCAGTGCCGTCACGGACTCCGGCAGGCCCGCCATCGTCTCGATCGTCGTCTTCTTCATCGTCGGGATGGTCCTGCTCGGACGGGTCGACGTCGATGAGGCGAGAGCGTCGCGGGAGCGGTGGCGCTTCGAAGGCGTCGAAGCCACGGTCGACTGACCGGCGTAGCCCGTAGGGGCCACTACGTTGCCTGGGATGCCCAAGGCCCTGCTCGTCATGCTCCTCGGCGCCCTGGCGGCATCGTCGTGCGCCACCGACGGTGTGTCCGGGGCGAGCACCACCGTCGTCCCGGTGTCGGCTCCGTCGTCGACGACCTCGCCTCCGACGACGGATCCGCCGGGCACCACCCCGGCGGAGCCCACCACGACCGGGCAGCCAACGACGACTGTGTCGCCGACGACGACTGTGTCGCCGACGACGACCGTGCCGCCGCTCGACGAGCTCGACCTGGAGTTGGAGCTCGTCGCCGAGGGCTTCAGGCAGCCGGTCTTCGTCACGGCGCCTCCCGACGACCCGCGCCTGTTCATCGTCGATCAGCCTGGGACGATCTGGGTGATCGACGGTGGAGACCCGGTTCTGTTCCTCGACATCAGCGACCGTGTGCTCGCCGAGGGCGAGCGGGGTCTCCTCGGCCTTGCCTTCCCGCCCGACTTCGCCACGACGGGCCTCTTCTACGTGGATTACACGGATGGAAACGGAGACACCAACATCGCCGAGTTCGCCGTGACGGCCGACTCGGGCGTCGCCGATCCCGACTCGGAGCGGACGGTTCTGGAGGTCTCCCAGCCGGCCTCGAACCACAACGGGGGAATGATCGCATTCGGCCCGGACGGAGCCCTGTGGATCGGCATGGGCGACGGGGGGCGCTCGAACGACGCCTTCGGCAACGGCCAGGATCCGGACACGCTGCTCGGAGCGATGCTGCGCATCCAGCCGTCCGCGGGGAACGGGGCCGAGTACCAGATCCCGCCGGACAACCCGTATGTCGACGGCGGCGGTGCGCCGGAAGTGTGGGCGATAGGTCTGCGCAACCCGTGGCGATGGTCGTTCGACGGCACCGTCCTCTGGATAGCCGACGTGGGCCAGAACACCATCGAGGAGATCGACACTCACGACACGACCGAGGGAGGCGGCGCCAACTTCGGCTGGCCGATCATGGAGGGCGGTTCCTGCTTCCAGGAGAAGGACTGCGACCGGTCGGGCTTGATCCAGCCCGTTGCCGACTACACCCACGCAGAGGGATGCTCGGTGAGCGGCGGCTATGTGTACCGGGGCGGGTCGATCCCGTCGTTGGACGGCCAGTACTTCTACGGCGACTACTGCGGCGGGTGGATCAGGTCGCTGGCGATCGGGGCGGACGGCGCCGTGGCAGGACGCGAGTGGTTCCCGAGCGGTGAGGTCGGAGGCTTGACGTCGTTCGGGGTCGACTCCTCGGGCGAGCTGTATGTCACGTCGACGTCTGGAGAGGTGTGGCGCCTCGTCGCCGCCGGACGATAGGTCGGGCTCAGAAGCGGAAGCTGCGGTCGTGGAGGCTCGGTCCGGCCAGCCACTCCCTGGCTGCGTCGCCCGGGATGAACATCTCGACGTGGCCGAGTGTCCGGAATCCCAACGCATGGAAGAACCGAACCGCTTCCCCATTGCGTGCGACCGGGCGCACTCCGACGGTGGCGGCGCCGCCGGCCAGAGACGCATCGACGGCGGTCGCGACGAGGGCCGCCCCGATGCCGGTGCGTCTGTGAGCGGCCGCCACGACCACGGGCTCGATCTCTCCTTCGTCACCGTCGATCAGCAGCCCGGCGAGCCCCACGACGACACCACCGGCAACAGCCACCCACGTCCCGACCCTGGTCGGCAGCGCCAGGTAGTCGTTGAAACCTGCACCGGGATCGTCACCCCCGATGTCGTCGGCGCGGTAGATCGCCCTGTGGTGCTCGGTCAGCTCTGCCCACAGAGCCCTGCATGCGTCGTGGTCCGGGTCGGCGTACGGCCGGACGGCAGCGTCCATCCGACCATTGTGGTCGACCTCGGCCTCGCCGTACCATCGCCGCCATGTCGATCGCCGTGGTCGGGAGCCTCAACCAGGACATCGTCGCCAGGGTCGAGCGGCACCCTCTCCCGGGCGAGACCGTCCTCAGCCATGGGCACTTCGTCGCCCCCGGCGGCAAGGGTGGCAATCAGGCAGTGGCGGCGGCCCGGCTCGGCCAGAGCGTGGCCATGGTGGGGAGGGTCGGCGCCGACGCCGCAGGGCGTGACATGGTTGCCGCCCTGCTCGCCGACGGGGTCGACGTCACTCACGTCCTCACGGACGAAGGGGCGACCGGGGTGGCGCTCATCACCCTCGACGACGCCGGCGAGAACGCCATCGTGGTGAGCCCCGGGGCGAACGCCAGGCTCACCGCAGCCGACGTCGAGGACGCCGCCCCGCTCGTCTCCGCTGCCAGCGTCGTCCTCTTGCAGCTCGAGGTGCCGCTCGAGGCCGTCGCCGCGGCGGCGGCGCTGGCGACCGGCACGGTGGTGCTCAACCCGGCGCCTGCCCGCCCTCTCCCCGCCTCTCTCCTCGAACGGATCACCGTCCTCGTCCCGAACCGCTCCGAGCTCGGGATCCTCGCGGGACAGGAAGAGCCGCACGACGTGGCTGCGGCGGCGGCGCTGGCGTCGCGGGTCGCGCCGACCGTGGTGGTGACCCTCGGCGAGGACGGGGCGATTCTCGTCAGGGGCGACGACTATCTGCACGTCCCGGCGCCTCCCGTCGTCCCGGTCGACACGACCGCAGCCGGCGACGCCTTCTGCGGAGCGCTCGCCGACGGCATGGCTCGGGGCCACCCGCTCGACGAGGCGGTGCGGTGGGCGGTCGCCGCCGGCGCGGCGGCGACCACTCGTTTGGGGGCGCAGCCCTCGCTCCCCTCGCGCCGCCACGTCGAGTCCCTTCTCGGCGCCTGACGATTCGATCAAGGGGCGGCCGGCTCGCTGGGGGCGCCGGCGCGCACGGAGAGCCGCCGTAGGACGAGGAGGGCCGCCGCGATGACGATCGGGGCGATCAGCAGACTGCGTCCCCCGAACCACAACACGGTCGCGAATGCGACGCCCCTGTGGGCGATCACAGCCGCGGCGACCAGCCCGAACAGGGCGACCACGTCGGGCCTGGCGTGGATGCGGGAGCGCCACAGGAGTGCCGCCGGTACCAGCAGGATCACGAGGTCGTAGTCGAACGTGTACGGCGAGATGAGCAGTCCGGCCCCGATGGCGAGCACGAAGCGGTCACTTGCAGGCACTCCCCGAGAGAACCGCCGCCAGCCGGCGACGACGACAACGGCGAGGGCGAGCCACGCCGCCCGCGCCAGAGACGCCCCGGCGAGCAGCGTGAATGTCGCCCGAGCCGTCACGTGCCTCGCAAGGCGACCCGGTTCGAGGGCGTCGGTCGACTCGAGAACGTGGGTCAGGTAGCCGGACCAGGCCGCCGGCGCCGTCAGGACGCTGATACCGATGAGGGCGGCTGCCGTCGCCGCTGCGCCGGACAGCTCGCGCCTGTGCACTCTCGGGTCGGTCACCCACAGCAGCGCCAACCCGATGGCGTACTGCGGCTTCAGGACGAGCAGGCCGCCGAGGATCCCCTGGACGACATGGAGCTGGTCGCGTGACCGGAGGTGGGCGACGAGCCCGATGATGCCGGCGGCGATGATGCTGAGTTGCCCGAGGCGAAGCGCCCAGGCGACGGGGGCGAAGAGCAGGCACAGCGAGATCCACGCCGTCGACATGCCGAGCTTGCGGAGCGCCAGCACGGCGAGGGCGACGCCGACAGACGTGACGATCAGCCAGCCCACCAGCTGGCTCAGCTCGGCGAATGTCGCCGTCAGCTGGCCGAGCATCGGTGTGAAGAGCAACTTCGGAGCGGGCGGGGGCACCTGGTAGCCGACGACGCCCGAGAGGGCTTCGAGGAATGCCTCGGGCGAGCGCACCAGGGTCCCCCCGGCGCGCACCAGGCTTCCTGCCGCCTGGATGGTCGCCGAGTCGGCCGCCCAGCCGTAATCCCAGAGATCGACGACATTCAGACCATCGGGCGCCCTGCGTGTCAGCCAGTCGACCCATTCGAGCGCCTGGACGGCCAGCGAGAGCGCCAGGGCGGCTGCGCCCCAGCGGCGGACGGCATCTCTCACCGCCGGCCTGCAGGGGTTCTCGGCTCTCGGACCACGCTCCTAGTCTCGTCGGCTGTGAGCGGGCGACCAATCATCATCGACACCGACCCGGGCCAGGACGACGCCGTCGCCATCCTCGTGGCACTCGCCTCGCCGGAGCTCGACGTGCGGGCGATCACCACCGTTGCCGGCAACGTCCCGCTCCCGCTCACGACGAAGAACGCCCTCATGCTCTGCGAGCTGGCCGGGCGGACCGACGTGCCGGTGCACGCCGGATGCGCCGGGCCCCTCGTGAGGCCGCTCTTCACCGCCGAGTACGTGCACGGGCCGACCGGTCTCGACGGAGCCAACCTCCCCGATCCGGTCACCACCCCGGCTCCCGGCCACGGCGTCGACGCCCTCATCGACATCGTGATGGCGTCCGACGACGTGACGATCTGCCCCCTGGGACCGCTCACGAACGTCGCCATGGCCATGGTGAAGGAGCCGGCCATCGTTTCCCGGATTCGAGAGATCGTCATGATGGGGGGCGGCTTCTTCGAGGGCGGCAACGTGACGCCCGCCGCCGAGTTCAACATCTACGTCGACCCGCACGCCGCTCATCGGGTGTTCCGGAGCGGTGTCCCCATCACGATGATGCCGCTCGACGTCACCCACAAGGCGGTGACGACCCCCGACAGGATCGAGGCGTTCCGCAGGCTGGCGACCCCGGCCGGCACTGCCGTCGCCGGGATGCTCGACTTCTTCGACCGCTACGACATCGAGAAGTACGGATCGGAGGGAGGGCCGCTGCACGATCCATGCGTCATCGCCTACCTCCTCGAGCCCGACATCTTCTCGGGCAAGCCTTGCCATGTCGAGATCGAGATCGCATCGGAGGCCACCATCGGCATGACCCTGGTCGACTGGTGGGGCGTGACCGGCAGTGAGCCGAATGCGCTCGTCATCGGCGACCTCGATCCCGACCGCTTCTTCTCGCTGCTCGTCGACAGGATCGCCACCGTCGCCCATGACTAGACCGATGCCGCGTATCACGAATGACCCTGGGGCGTCGGCTCTGCGCTGATACCGTGTTGCCCGGTGGGCTCATCTGGGCAGAGTCCTCGTCAGGGGGTGGGGGTATGTCATACGAGACGGCGGCCGCGCTCGTCACAGGCACGAAGTCATGTGAGCGATGCTCCGGTGACATGGTGAAGCTGGAGATCGGGACCCGGCTGTCGGTGCACATGCCGGGGGACACGCCCGAGGCGTACTGGACGGCGACCCCTCTCGACAGCTGGACGTGCACGGACTGTGGCAAGACGGACCTGTTCGCCAGGAACCCTCGGATCTTCAAGCGTTAGCGGACGGCTCAGCGAAACGCCTCGTGCCGCCCGGCCGCCCGCGGCCGTCTTCCGCGTAGAACGCCTTCCTGTCACACCCCGTCGGTACCATCGGCCACATGGCTAGATTGCACGTCGAGGGGTGGGCGCCTGAGTACGGCAACCCGTTCGACCCCGATCCCGAGCTGCTCGACGAGACGAAGGTCGACGAGGCCGTCGAGATAGCCGGGCGATGGGACCCGATCGACGGACAGGACGACGGCGTCGAGGTGATCGCCTTCGTCGACGGAGTGCGTCGGGTCGACGCTCGGCTCGTCCTCGACGATACCTCCGGCCCGGTCCCGGGAATCTGCGGGTCGTTCGGCGTCGGAGCCGTGCTCTGGGACCGCGCCCGGGAGATCTCCGAGTTCGAGTCGTGCCTCGTTCACCGGCTGGCCCTCTTCGGCTCCGGGAGGGGCCACCCCTTCCCACCCGTCTCGCCGGAGCTGACGTACTCCAGCGAGTCGGTCGCCGAGTCCGATCCGGCTGCATTGATCCAGCGCTTCCACGGGGCGATGCGCAAGGCCGAGGCGGTGCTGTCCGAGCGGCTCGCCCAGCAAGGGCTCTTCGTCGTCGCCGACGGTCCCATCAACGACCTGTCGGCGACCGAGAAGGTGGGCTACATCAAGACCCACCGGGCGCCCTACCTCTCGGAGGTGGCTCTTCCCGTCGTGGGGCGCTTGCGCGCCGGCCAGAGGACCCCCCTCTTCCTCATCGGTGCAGGGGGCGCCTACCCGCGCTACTCGTGGTACTTCAAGCTCGCCGACCTGCCGGGCGGTCACTCGTGGACGGGCGTCGTGCGCGGGGAGCTCTCGAGCCACCTCGATCTGGCGACGGCCGTCAACGTCGCCAACCGGGCGACGGCTGTGCTCCCGCTCGTGGGGTCGCAGCCGCACCGGGACCCGAGAGCGCCGCAGAACCTCGTTCCGATAGCCGCCCTCGAGCGCCGGCTGCGCCGGCTCCTCGGTGATGGGACATTCGTGCACCGCCAGCTACGGTCTGCAGTGATGCGCGACCTCGCAGGATCGGGGCGATGACCGAGCGATCACAGAGCGTCAGCGGCGTCGGCCGCGTCATGGGCGTGCAGCACTCGACGACGAGCGAGTTCCGCGTTGCCCTCGACGACGACGACTATCTCCAGCTCGACGACCTCGTCGTTGTCCGCACCCAGGTGCCCAAACAGGGGGAGGTGCGCACCTACGGGATCGTCACCGAGGTGGAGGCGAAGCACGAGGGCGCCCAGTTCGAGAGCGACACCCACCTCATCGGGGCGGGCGTGCTCCCCGGCCAGAAGGTGCGGTCCGCCCAAGTGGCCGTGACGCGGGTCGAGCCCGAGATCTGGGTAGCCCCCGACCCGGGGGAGATCGTCGAGCGGGCGTCCGGCGAAGCCAGGGAGAAGGCCCTCTACGTCGACGAGATGGCCCGCCCGCTCCCCATCGGCATCGGCAGGGACGGCGAGCCCGCCTACATCGACCTCGACTTTTTCGACGGACGCAAGGGCGGGCACATGTCCATCAGCGGCATCTCCGGCGTCGCCACCAAGACGTCGTTCGCTCTGTTCTTCCTGCGGCTGCTGAGCGGCAGGCCCGACGTCGTCGGGGAGGGAGCCGCCAACCTTCGGGTGCTCGTGTTCAACGTGAAGGGCGAGGACCTGCTGTGGTTGGACAAGCAGAACAAGTACTTCGACGACGACGCCGCCCTCCGCTGGGAGCGGCTCGGTGTGTCGCCTGCTCCGTTCCCGTCCGTCTCGTTCTGGGCGCCCCCGGCGGCGCGCAGCGGCGACGTCGTCGTCCCGGACACGGGAGGGAGGCAGGTCGGTGTCGACGCCTTCGCCTGGACCCCGCGCGAGTTCGTCGAGGAGGGTTTGCTGCGGTTCTTGTTCACCGACTCGAACGACGCCCGCAACCAGATCCCGTTCATCGAAGAGCGGGTTCGCTCACAGCTGGCCAGGTACTCCGTCGACGTGGCCGGCGAGCCCGGCGCCGTCGTTCTCCGAGACCCGGCAGAGGGCCACAAACCGGGCGAGTTCGTCGGCCCGAACAAGGGCGAGCGGGTGATCCGCGACCTACGCGGCCTGGTCGAGGCGATCGAGGAGTTCGTCGAGCCGGAGGATCACGAACCGGACCAGCGGTGGACGGGACGAGCCCAGGTCGGGACCATCTCGGCGTTCATGCGGCGCCTCCATGCCGCTGCGCACCGGCTCGGGCATCTCGTGAGGGCCGGCGAGAGCCGCCGCATCGACCGCCGGGCATCCCAGGTGACCGTCGTGGCGATCCAATCGCTGCACGACCTCGGGCAGCGGTTCGTCGTCGGCGCCCTTCTCGCCGAGACGTTCGCCGAGAAGGAGCAGACGGGCCAGCGCCTCCCGCTGTCTGTGATCGTCCTCGACGAGTTGAACAAGTACGCCCCCCGCGAAGGAGCCAGTCCACTGAAGGACATGCTCATCGACATCGCCCAACGGGGCCGGTCGCTCGGTGTGCTCCTCGTCGGCGCCCAGCAGACGGCGAGCCGAGTGGCGCCCGAGGTGATGGAGAACGCCGCCATCAAAGTCGCCGGCCGGCTCGACGCAGCCGAGGCGGAACGATCCGAGTACGGGTGGATGCTGCCGTCGACCCGGGCGAGGGCACGCCTGCTCAAGCCGGGCACGATGGTCGTCAGCCAGCCGGCGATCCCGGTCCCCCTCGTGCTCGACTTCCCGTTCCCACCATGGGCGACACGCAAGGAAGAGGTCGCCGAGGGGAGTGACGGCGACCCGTTCCGCGGCCTGTGAGGACCGCACTATGAAGGTCCTGCACACCTCGGACTGGCACGTGGGAAAGCGGATCGGGCGGTACGACCGCAGCGCCGAGTATCGCGAGGTCATCGACGAGGTCGTGGCGATCGCCACCGCAGAGCGAGTCGACCTCGTGCTCCACTCCGGAGACGTCTTCGACCGGCCGATGCCGCCCGTCGAGGCGCTCCAGATCGCCTTCGATGGCCTCGTGAGCCTCTCGGACGGCGGCCGCAGGCCTGTCGTCGTCATCGCCGGGAACCACGACTCGCCCGGCTTCTTCGAGGCGCTCGCTCCATTCATGGCGCCGCAGAACATCCATCTCGTCGGCGAGGTCAAGCGGCCTGACGCCGGGGCGGTCATCGAGGTCGAAACGGCGGCCGGGCGCGCCGTGATCAGCTGCTTCCCGTTCCTCAGGGAGGGGAGGGTCGTCGACTTCCTGGCAGAGGCCGACGAGTGGTACAAGCACTACGCCGACCGTCTGCGCCGCATCTCCGAAGCGTATGCGACGAAGGCGGCCGAGCTGGCAGGGGCGGACGCCGTGACGTTCCTCCTCGCCCACTTCCTCGTCGGGGGCGTCAAGGTCCACGGGCACGGCGCCCCGCGCGGCGAGCGCCAGCTCCACATGGGCGAGGCATACGCGGCGACGCCTGAGGCGATCCCCCCGGGGCCGCAGTACGTGGCGCTCGGGCACATCCACGCTCCCCAACCGGTACCGGGAGCGAAGGTCCCGGCCGAGTATGCCGGTTCGCTCCTCGAGCTCGACTTCGGCGAGGCAGGCGAGAAGAAGCGGGTCGTCGTCGTCGACGCCGAGCCGGGGCTACCCGCCAAGGTCAAGTCGATACAGCTCACGAAGGGCAGACGGCTCGTGCGCGCCAGCGGAGGGTGGCAGGACCTGCTCGTCCGCGACGACCTCAGGGAGGCGTACCTCGACCTGACCGTCGACACCGCCGGACCAGACCCCGGGCTCGCCGACAGGGCCCGCACCGAGTACGACTACCTCGTCAAGGTCCGGGCGGAGTACCCGCGCCTGGAGCAGAGCTCGGGAGCCGCTCATGAGGCCCGCTCGCTCGAGGAGCTCTACGCCGACTTCCACGCCGACCGTCACGGGATCGCCGCAGACGAGCTCACCCTCGAGCTGTTCCGCGACATCATGGAAGAGGCGGCCGGTGCGCCCGCTTGAGCTGCGGATCGCCAACTTCCGCTCGTACTTCGGGGCGCCCGTCGTGTTCGACTTCCGGGGGAGGCGCCTCACCGGCATCGTCGGGCCGATCGGAAGCGGGAAGTCTTCCATACTCGACGCCGTCTCCTTCGCCCTGTACGGGCGGACCTCGACGATCGCCGGAGCCACGAAGTCGCTGATCCATCAGCGTGCCGACGGGGCGACGGTCGCCCTTCGGTTCGAGGTCGACGGGGAGGTGTGGCAGGTGATGCGCGCCCCGCGGCGCAAGGGTCAGAGCCAGCACGCCCTCGTCCACCTCGCAGCAGACGCCGACGACGCCGAGGAGCTGCAACGGGTCGTCCTCGAGGCGGACGTCAATGCCAAGGTGATCGAACTGCTCGGGCTCGAGTTCGATGCCTTCTCCCGCTCCGTCCTCCTGGCGCAAGGCCGGTTCGCCGAGTTCCTCTCGTCGCAGCCGGCGGAGCGCGACCGTGTCCTCAAGGGCGTCTTCGGGCACGATCGAATCGACGCCATGCGCGAGGTCGCCAAGGAGCACGTGCGAGCCGAGTCCGCCGAGCTCGACAGGCTCGCCGGCAGGCTCGATCAGCTCGCCCGCCTCGAGCAGCGCCTCGTCGAGAACCGTGCCGCCATCCTCGATCTCGACGAGCGCATCGAGCGCCTCCAGAAGGCTGAGCCGGCTTTCGTCGACCTCGACGAGCGGGAAGCGACCGCCAGGGCGGCAGGGGAGTCGGCACGCAAGCGCCTCGATGAGGTGGCCGCCCATGCCGTCAGGCTGCCTTCGGATGACGTCGTCGCCGGACAGATCGCCGAGGCGGAGGAGGCAGGGGCCAAACGCGCCGAGCTGGCGTCACGGCTGGACGAGGCGCAGGCCACGCTCGTCGAGGCCGAGCAGGCGGTCGAGGACGCCGAGCTGGCGGGATCGGCAGAGACCATCGAGCAGGCGGGCGCGGCGCTCGCCAGGCGCCAAGCGGCGCTCACACGGGTCAAGGAGATCGAGGCGAAGCTCGCCGAGCTCGTCGAGACGGAAGCGGCTGCTTCCCGGGAGGGGAAGCGTACCGCCGCCTCACAGGCGAAGGCCGCCGCCCGGGTCGAGTCGACGGCGGCATCCCTGGCGGAGGCGTCGAACGCCCGCCAGGCGGCGGAGGGGCGCGCCCGGGAGGCTCGCCACCTCGACATGGCGGATGCACTCCGTGCGGGCCTCGAGCCGGGCCACCTGTGCCCCGTGTGCCGCCAGGCCGTCCATGAGGTGCCCCCGCAGAGTGGCAGTGCGCTCGCCGCTGCCGAGCGAGCACTCGTCGAGGCGGGCGAGCGCCATGTTGCCGCTTCCGAAGCGCTGGCCGCCGCCGAGGCCGACGTCTCGGAGGCGCGCGATGCGGCGACGAGGGCCGAGATGCTCGCCGCCACCATCGAGGCCGAGGTCGTGGCGTGGCGTCAGCAGCGCGTCGCGGCCGAGGCGGTCGTCGCCGACATCGACGCCGCGCTGGCCTCCCTGCTCGGTGACGGGGACGCGGCAGCCCTGCTCGACGAGGCTCGAGCGTCGTTGCGGGCACTGGGCGGCGCGGCGGCCGAGGCACGCAAGGCCCTCGACAGGGCCAGGGGAGCGCACGACGAGGCGATCGTCGCCGAGCAGACGGCGGGCAGGCAGGTGGCGGAGCTCCGGGTGCTCCTCACGGACATCGCCGCCCGCCTCGACACGCAGCTGAGCGCCGCCGAGGGTGCCGCCGGTGTCGCGGCAGCCTTCCTCGAGGTCAAGGCGGCATGGTCGGAGACGGTCGCCACGCTGGGGGAACGGGTCACCGTTTCGTCCGCCGAGGTCGAGGCGGTCGGCACGGAGAGAGACAGGCTGCGAGGCGAGCTCGACATCGAGAAGGACATCGTCACCGAGTTGGGAGGGGCCATCGCCCGCTCCAAGCTCCTCGCCGAGCAGATCGACGCCGACGTAGCCGAGGTCGAGGCAGCGAGCGCCCTCGCCACCGAGCGCGAGCTCCTGATCGGGCGGATCGCCTCGCTCGAGCGGATCGCCGGTGATCTCACGAACGCCGGGTTCATCCGGTTCCTGCTCGACGACGAGCGGGCAAGGCTCGCCGACCTCGGCAGCGAGCACTTCCAGCGCCTCTCCTTCGGCCGCTATCGATTCACCGAGGACGGCAAGTTCGACATCGTCGACCTCGCCGCCGCCGACGCGGTGCGGAAGGCGGACAGCCTCTCGGGCGGGGAGACGTTCGTGGCGTCGCTCGGACTGGCGCTCGCCCTCGCCGAGATGGTGAGCGGCGTCGGCGGAAGGCTCGACGCCTTCTTCATCGACGAGGGGTTCGGGTCGCTCGACCCGGAGCACCTCGACTTGGCGATGGACGGCATCGAGGCCCTGGCGGCGGGGGAGGGCACGAGGCTCGTGGTGGTGGTCAGCCACGTGCCGGAGCTGAGACAACGCGTCGAAGACCTCATCGAGCTCGATCGCGACCCCGTCACGGGGGACACGAAAGTCCTCCGCAGCTGATCCTGTTCACGCCAGGAGCAGCTTCTCCACTCGGCGCGCCGCGACGGCCAAGCCGATGGCGGCCATCACGACGAGGTACGCCACATGGCCTGCGATGCTCCAGTCGACCGTGCCCAGCGTGAAGGCACGCAGCATGTCGACGACGTGGTAGAGCGGGGTGAAGCGGGCGACGGCCTGCAGCCAGCCGGGGTAGATCGACAGTGGGAAGAACGTCGCCGAGAACAGGAACATCGGCAGGATCGCCAGCGTGATGAGGTCGAAGTCCTGCCACGATCGCATGAAGGTCGTCGCCGCCATCCCGACGGCGCCGAACGCCAGGCCGGCGAGCATCGCCCCCGGCAGCGCCAGGAGCCCGAGAGGCGACGTGAGCAAGCCCATCACGACCATGACGATGATGAAGGCCAGCGAGTACAGGGTCGCCCTGATCTGTGACCAGGTGATCTCGCCCAGCGCCACGTCCTGCGGGCTCAGCGGGGTCGCCAGGATCCCGTCGTAGGTTCTCTCGTAGGTCAGCTTGAAGAAGATGCCGAAGGACTCGAAGACGGGGCCGTTCATCGCCGATGCCCCCAGCAGTGCCGGAGCGACGAAGGCGGCGTACGTCACGATCCTGCCGTCGACGAGGGTGATGTCGCCGACGAGCTGCCCGAGGCCGACCGTGATCGAGAACAGGTAGAACACCGGCTCGAAGAAGCCCGAGACGATCACTCCCCAGATCTGCCGGTAGACGAGGTAGTTGCGTTCCACGAGCCGGGTGGCGCGCCTGAACCCGAACCGGGTCGGGAGGACACGAAGGAAGGCGCCCGACGTCACTTGACCAGCCGCCGCTCGAGTCTCGCCGTTGCCAGGACGAGTCCACCGGCGGCCACGGCGAGGAGGAACAGGGCGTGCACCATCCACGGCCAGGCGCTCGGGGTGCCGAGCGCCGCGCTTCTCGTCAGCTCGACCCCGTGCCACAGGGGCGTGAGCCACGCCAGCGGCCTGATCCAGGCGGGGAGCTGCGTGATCGGGAAGAACGTTCCCGAGAACAGGAACATGGGCGTGATCCCGAACCTGAAGAGGGAGGAGAGGCTCGTGTCGTTCTCGAGGCCGGTCGTGAAGGCCAGGACCGCGGCGCCGACGGCGAGGCCGGTGAGAGTTGCCGGCACCGAGGCGAGCAGGGCCCGCGGCACGCTGAAGGCGCCGAAGGCCGACCCGACGAGGCCGTAGACACACACGACGAAGGCGGTGCGAGTCGTCACCCACGAGAGGTGCCCGGCCATGATGTCGCCGACCTCCATCGGCGTGGCCAGCACTCCGTCATAGGTTCGCAGCCACTTGATCCCGGCCATCACCGGCCACGAGCTGTCACCAGCCGCTGCCTGCATGGCGGTCGCCGCCATCAAGCCCGGAGCCAGGAACGCCAGGTACGTGAAGCCTCGAAGCGCCGGATCTCCCGTTCCGCCATCGACGAGGCTCCCCAGGCCGAGCCCCATCGCGGCGAGAAACATCACCGGGTTGAGGAACGAGGAGATCACGGACGCACGCCATGTGTGCCGGTACACCCTGGCCCGCGACTCGAAGTACGAGAGGGCGCCGCGAGTCGCCGTCACTCGACGAGGGACCTTCCCGTGAGGCGCAGGAACACGTCCTCGAGGCTGCTGCGCCGCGCCACGATGGTCTCGGGCGCCAGGCCTCGGGCGTGCACCTCGGCGGTGGTGGCGTCGGCGTCGTCGGTGTAGAGCAGCAAGCGATCGGGGAGCATCTCGATCCGCTTGGCGACGCCGTCGAGTTGCTCGAGCGCTCCGTCCTGGGTCCCGACCGGGAACCTCAACTCGACGACCTCGCGAGGGCTGTACTTCTCGATGAGCTGGCGCGGCGAGCCTTCGGCGACGATCTTGCCTTTGTCCATCACGACCAGCCTGTCGCAGAGCTGCTCGGCCTCGTCCATGTAATGGGTGGTGATGATCAGGGTGACGCCGTCCTGCTTGAGCCGGTAGAGGCGGTCCCAGAGGAGGTGTCGCGCCTGCGGGTCGAGACCGGTCGTCGGCTCGTCGAGGAGGAGCAGGTCCGGCTTGTTGATCAGCGATCGGGCGATCGTGAGGCGGCGCTTCATCCCGCCCGACAGCGAGCTGACCTTGGAGTCACCTCTGTCCTCCAGTTGCGCGAAGGCAAGAAGCTCGCGGATGCGCTCCCTGATGACGGAGCGGGGCAGGTCGAAGTACCGCCCGTAGATCATCAGGTTGGCGGCGACGGGCAACTCGGTGTCGAGGTTGTCCTCCTGGGGCACGACGCCGAGGCGGGCGCGGATTGCGGCCCCGTCCCGGTCCGGGTCGAGGCCGAGCACGGTGAGCTCGCCCGAGGTCACGGGGGACACGGCGCCGATCATCCGCATCGTCGAGCTCTTGCCCGCCCCGTTGGGCCCCAGGAATCCGAACGCCTCGCCCATCCTGACCTCGAAGTCGATCCCGTCGACCGCAACGAAATCGGCGAATCGCTTGGTGAGGTTGCGGGCGGCCACGAGCGGCTGGGCGGACATCAGCCCGCCAGGTTAGAAGCCCGCCGTGGCAGCTAGTGCTTCGACCAGCAACCTACGGTTGCTGGTCGAGTTTGTCGCCTGCGCCCCTAACGGGGCTTCGACTCTGCTGGTGCGGCCTGCCGGCCGCGCCTATTGCCCTGGTCGAAGCGGCAAGCCGCTCCGCCCAGTACGAGGGGGCCGGCACAAGGGCCGCCCCCTCGTGCACCCCCACCAAGCATGCGAACGTTTCTGGTCGCCGCACTAGCGTCGCAAGGGTGAGCGCCCTCGAGGGACATCGCATCATCGAGTTCGCCGCCATCGGGCCCGTCCCCCTGTGCGGCCTGATGCTGGCGGATCATGGTGCCGACGTCATCCGGATCGACCGGCCGGGAGGTTCGGGTGCCCTCCCTGCCGAGATGCTCGACGTCGCCACACGTGGCAGGCGCTCGATCGCCGTCGACCTGAAGCAACCAGCGGGAGTGGCGTTGGCCGTCGACCTGGCGGCGACCGCCGACGCGATCGTCGAGGGACACCGCCCGGGCGTGATGGAGCGTCTCGGCCTCGGGCCGGACGTCCTCCTCGAGAGGAACCCGCGGCTGGTCTACGGCCGCATGACCGGATGGGGTCAAGACGGTCCGATGGCGGCGATGGCGGGCCACGACATCAACTACATCGGCCTCGTTGGAGCACTCCACGCCATCGGGACGTCTGATGCGCCGGTGCCGCCGCTCAACCTGGTCGGTGACTATGGCGGGGGAGCCATGCTGCTCGCCTTCGGTGTGCTCGCAGCACTGCTCGAGAGGCATCGATCGGGTCGTGGCCAGGTCGTCGATGCGGCGATGATCGACGGAGCCGCCCTCCTGATGGCGCCCACATTCGGGCTCCTCGGAGCAGGCATTTGGAGGGACACCCGCGCCGCCAACACCCTCGACGGCGGTGCCCCGTTCTACGGTGTGTACCGGTGCGCGGACGGCGAGTGGATCGCCGTCGGGGCGCTCGAGCCGCAGTTCCATGCCGAGCTCATGCAACGGCTCGGACTACCCGACGAGCCCGACCGTCTCGATCCTGCCCACTGGCAGGCTCAGCGCGAGCGCCTCGCCGACGTCTTCGCCGAGCGGCCGCGACAGGCGTGGGTCGAGCTGTTCGACGGTTCGGACGCGTGCGTGACGCCGGTGCTCGCCATGACCGAGGCGCCCGGTCACCCGCACAACGTCGCCAGGGACGTGTTCGTGCCTGTCGGTGATCGATCCGAACCTGCCCCAGCGCCTCGGTTCTCCAGGTCGGCGGCATCCGTCCCGACGCCCGGTCCCAGGGTCGGAGCGGACACGGATGCCGTCCTCGAGAGCATGGGAATCAGCGGCGCGGACATCGCGATGCTGCGGTCTCGGGGAGTCGTTCACTGATCGCGGCGCCGATGAGTAGCCCACAATGGGCTGGTCATTCCGAAAGCGTGCCAATCACCCTCGAACACACCCCAGATCGGGGTATGGTGCCTGGAACACAGGGGGCAAGCATCAAGGGCCATCTTCTTGGGCGGCGTGGGGTCGTTCCCATCCTGATCCGCGGCGTGACGACCGCGGCACTCGTCTACGTCCTCCTCTCCGGCGGGGTCGCTCTGGCCCTCTCGGGGGTGCAATGCGCCCCACAGCGTCTCACCGTCGGTGCAGAAGATCGGGTGTTCGACATCGTGGCGGTATTCCCGGATTCGCCCGGCCCGACGTCCGTCGACGTGGTCACCAGCAGCCCTGGGCTGCGCGTCGTCGGCGCCCCGAGCCCTGTCAGCAACGAGACTGCCGACGGATTCGCGTCGAGCTGGAACACGCTCATCACATTCAGCCTCGCCTCCGGGGCGGCCGACGGTGACTACGTCATCACCGTCCGTGGGATCGGCGCCGACGAGACGGCCTGCACGATCGATCTGACCGTCGATACGGCTGTGGCGGAAGGGCCGATCGTCCTGCTCCCCGACGAGAGCGGCGCCCTCGGTGAGCCGGGAACCGGGCAAGAGGCAGTGGTGACGCCTGCCGGCACCGACGAGGCAGCCGCCCCGTCCGGCAACCTCGTCGATCAACTGCTCGATCGGCTCCCATCCGCCGGCCGGTTCTTCGTCTTCTTCATCGGGTTCGTCGTGGTGGGTGGCATCATCCTCTCCCTCGGCGCCCTGGCGATCAGCATCGTGAGACGAGAGTCGCCCCAGGATCTCGCCGCCCCAGAGGTTCCCGTTGTCGAGGTCGCCAGCGTCAAACGGCGCAGGTCGGAGGAGGTTGACCTCGATGACCTTGCAGCCGGCACGACGCGCCGGGCCTCACCTCTCCCCGCCGAGGAGCCGACGCCGCTGTTCGGGCCGCGGCGGCGCTCAGAGCGCAACAGGGCGCAGCGCAGGGCGGCCGCCGAGGTATCGGTTGCGCCACTTGCAGTGCCGGACGAGGCGCCGCCCCGACACGACGCCGGCGTCAGGCGGACGCCGCCCCCCCGGCGGACGGCGATCCAGCGATTCAGGACCTCCGGTGTCGGCCGGGCGTATCTCATGCGAAAGGCCCGGGCGAAGGTGAAGCGGCCATCGGTGATCAGGCGGATGCGCACCGCCATCGCCCGGGAACGGGCCGCAGCCACGGCACCGAAGTGGGATCCGAGCACGAGGCCCAGCTTGCCGGCGCCCCCGCCCGAGGAGACGTCGGACTTCGTCCCGCACTCGGTCGAGAACGCCGGCTGAGCCGACCCGGGCGATGGATCCGTTCCTGGCGGCCGCCATCGACGAGGCTCGAATGGGCCTCTCCGAGGGCGGCATCCCGATCGGCTCCGTGCTCGTGATCGACGGCCAGGTCGTCGGCCGGGGCCACAACCGCAGGGTTCAGCAGGGCAGCGTCGTGCTCCACGCCGAGATGGACTGCCTCGAGCGTGCCGGGCGGATGCCGGCGAAGGACTACGCCAGAGCGACGATCTACTCGACCCTTTCACCGTGCGACATGTGCTCAGGGGCCATCCTCCTCTTCGGGATCCCCCGCCTCGTCGTCGGGGAGAACCGGACGTTCCGGGGCCCGGAGGACCACGTGCGCTCGAGAGGCGTCGAGGTGGCAATCGTCGACGACCCGGTGTGCGTCGCGATGATGAAAGAGTTCATCGCAGCCGAGCCCGAGCTGTGGAACGAGGACATCGGAGTGTGACCCTTCCGTTCTTGCGTCCCAGCGTCGCGACTATGCGATGTGGGGACGCAAGAGCGGAAGGGACGAGGCCCTCTCGGGTCGTTAGATTCGCGGCGATGCGGGAGGAAGTCGCCGGGAGTGGCATTCGATCGCGGGCGCGCAACGCCGTTGCGGTCGTCGGCGTCATCGCCACCGTCGTCGTCGCGTGGGAGCTCTACAAGGTCGTCTGGTCGGCGCTCGGCCTCGAGGAGCCGGTGCGACCGGACGACGTCACGATGCCGCACGTGTGGGACATGGTCTTCGAGCTGTTCCGTCCGGCGCGTCGCGGAGGCGAGACGCTCATCCTGCTCCTCGGCAAGGCCTCGCTGTTCACACTCGGAGAGGCGGCGCTCGGGTTCCTCGCTGGTGCGGTCATCGGCTTCGGCCTGGGGGTCCTCTTCGTCAGGTCTGCCCTCGCCGAGCGGGCATTCATGCCGTACGTCGTCGCCAGCCAGACGGTCCCGATCCTGGCCATCGCCCCGATGGTCGTCGTCTGGGGCGGGCGCCTCGCCATCCCCCAGTGGATGTCGGTCGCCATCATCGCCACCTACCTCACCTTCTTCCCCGTGGCGATCAACACGCTACGCGGCCTCCGCTCGCCGGCCCCCACTGCGCTCGAGCTGATGCGCTCGTATGCGGCGTCACCCAACGAGGTCCTCTGGAAGCTGCGGGTGCCGGCCGCCCTGCCCTACATCTTCACCGCCCTCAAGGTCTCGGCGACGGCGTCCGTGATCGGTGCGATCATCGGTGAGCTGCCCACCGGGATGCGCGACGGCCTCGGGCGAGCCCTCCTCGACTTCTCCTCCCGGTTCAGCGTCCAGTCCGAGAAGCTGTACGCGACCGTGATCGTGACCGCGTTCGTCGGGATGCTCTTCGTTGCGATCGTCGGATTGGCGGAGCGACGGATCGTCGTTGCGACCGGAAGCGGCGAGCAGGCGGCTGCGAACCGGGTCCCGGGATAGGAGTCGGGTGGTGGCGAGCGCGATCGAGGCGACGGCGGTCGGCAAGGTGTTCGGGACGGACGCCGGCCGGGTCGAGGCGCTGCGCGACATCAGCCTGACCATCGGCAATGGTGAGTTCGTCTCGCTGATCGGGCCGTCGGGGTGCGGTAAGAGCACGCTGCTCCGGCTCATCGGCGACCTGGTGCAGCCGTCGTCCGGATCGCTGCGAGTGAACGGCAAGGACCCCGGGCGCTCCAGGCTCGACCGCGACTACGGGATGGTGTTCCAGCAGGCGACCCTCCTCGACTGGAGGACCGTCGCCAAGAACGTCGAGCTCCCGCTGGAGATCATGGGCGGCGCCGGAGACGCAACTGGTCGTCTCGCCACTGCATCCGAGATGCTGTCGCTCGTCCAACTCGGCGAGTTCGCAGACCACTACCCGTGGCAGCTCTCGGGGGGGATGCAGCAGCGGGTGGCCATCGCCAGGGCGCTCGCCTTCCGGCCGTCGATCCTGCTCATGGACGAGCCGTTCGGCGCCCTCGACGAGATGACCCGCGAGCAGATGCAGCAGGAGGTGCTCCGGATCTGGCGGGAGACGAACACGACCGTCGTGTTCGTGACCCACTCGATCCCGGAGGCGGTGTTCCTCTCGAGTCGAGTCGTCGTGATGTCGCCCCGGCCCGGCCGCGTGGCGTCCATCGTCGCCGTCGATCTGCCCCATCCTCGCGACGTCGACACCCGCGAGTCCGCTGCCTACTTCGACAAGATCACCGAGGTGCGCGAGGCGCTTCGGGGCCGGGGAGTCGCCGAGGCCGCGTCGTGACCCACGACCCGGACGTGTTCTCGGCCTTCGAGGGAATCGTGCCCGGCGAGGAGAGAAGCACCAGCTCCGGCCGGCTGGCGGCGGCGTGGCCTGCCGTGCTTGCGTTCCTCGCCGTGCTCGTGGTGTGGGAGGGGCTCACCAGGGCGTTGTCGGTGCAGCAGTTCATCCTCCCCAAGCCGTCGGAGATCGTGCGCTCGTTCTTCGCCACGAGCGGCATCATCTGGGGTGCCGGCCTCCGAACGCTCCAGGAAGCCATCGGCGGACTGTTCGTCGGGGTGGTCTCGGGGGTGGCGATGGCCCTGGTGACGACCCGGTGGATCGGCTTGCGGTCGGGGCTCATGCCATTCGCCATCGCAGCCAACTCGGTGCCGATCGTCGCTTTGGCGCCGATCTTCAACCAGTGGTTCTCGATCACGAGCCCGATCTCGAAGGTCGCAGTTGTGGCTGTCGTCGTGTTCTTCCCGGTGATGATCAACACGGCACGCGGCCTCCTCGAGGTCGACGACTCCGAGATCGAGCTCATGAGGTCGTTTGCGGCGAGCCCGCGGACCGTGATGCTGCGCATCCGGATACCGCGGGCGTTGCCGTACTTCTTCTCGGCGCTCAAAGTGGCGAGCGCCCTGTCGCTCATCGCGGCGATCGTGTCGGAGTACTTCGGCGGTCCCCAGGACGTGCTCGGCCAGTACATCGTCAACCGAGCCCAGCTCTTCCAGTTCGCAGACGCCTGGGCGGCGATCGCGGTCGCATCGATCCTCGGCATCGCGATGTACGGGGCGATCCTCGTCCTGGAGCGCGTCGCCATGCCGTGGCATGTGTCCTTCCGCGAGCCGCAGAGCAGCTGAAGGACACATGTGGAATGGATAGTCTCCTGTGACGGAGGCTTGGAGGAACAAGGAAGGTGACAACTTGAAGAGAGAGTACGTGGGAAGGGTGCTGGCGCTCGTTGCCGCACTCGGCCTCGTGGCAGCGTCGTGCGGCGGCGGCGGGGACGGGCTCGGCACGGAGGAGTGCGACGGAGTAGACGATGTGCGGCTCCAGCTGCAATGGGTCGCCCAGTCGCAGTTCGCCGGCTACTTCGTCGCCAACGAGCTCGGGTTCTATGCGGACGAGTGTCTCAACGTCGAGATCCTCGAGGGGGCGGTCGAGATCGTGCCCCAACAGGTGCTGGCGAGCGGAGGCGCCGAGTTCGGCCTGGCCTGGGTGCCGAAGGCGCTCGTGTCACGCCAGGGCGGCGCCGACATCGTGAACATCGCCCAGGTGTTCGAGCGCTCCGGCACGCTCGAGGTGTCGTTCA
Organism: Acidimicrobiia bacterium; assembly: GCA_036396535.1. NCBI lineage: Bacteria > Bacillati > Actinomycetota > Acidimicrobiia > Acidimicrobiia bacterium. The sequence goes on from DASWKR010000065.1 coordinate 63,141, forward strand.
AGGAGAGCGGCATCGAAGCGCCCGAGGACTGGGCGGGCAAGACGGTCGGCAACTGGGGATTCGGCAACGAGTTCGAGCTGACGGCAGCGATTGCGCAGTACGGCGTCGAAGACGTCACGCTCGTCGGGCAGGACTTCACCATGAACGCACTGCTCAACGGAGAGATCGACGCGGCCGAAGCGATGATCTACAACGAGTACGCCCAGGTGCTGGAGGCTGAGAACCCCGAAACGGGCGAGCTCTACCTGCCCGATGACCTCAACGTCATCGACTTCAACGAAGTCGGCACGGCAATGCTGCAGGACGCAGTGTGGGTGAACGCCGACTGGATAGCGGAGGACGGCAACGAGGACATCGCCGAGCGGTTCCTCAAGGCGTCGTTCCGCGGGTGGATCCACTGTCTCGACAACTTCGACGAGTGCGTCGAAGTCGTCCTCGACAACGGGTCGACGCTCGGCGCCAGCCATCAGGCGTGGCAGCTCAACGAGATCCTCGCCCTGATCTTCCCGGCGACGAACGGGATCGGCGTGATGAACGAGGACTTGTGGGACCAGACCGTCCAGATCGCCACGGAGCAGATCCCGGAGCTCCAAGGCGTCGACGTATCGGGCGACGCCTATCGCACCGACATCGCAGAGGCAGCCCGCGACGCATTGGAGTCCGCCGACCTCGACGTACAGGGGGACGGGTTCTCGAGGCGCGAGATCGAGCTCGCCCCGGGCGGCGAATGAGATGAGGCAGACGGCGGCCCGGCGACTGCCGGGCCGCCGTCGCATCAGCGTCGCTAGCTTTGGATTCACACGCGAACAAGGAGGAGCTGCATGGCCAACGTGGTGCGTGCCGCCATCGTCCAGACGGAGTGGACGGGCGACAAGGACTCCATGATCAAGAAGAACGCCGACTACGCCCGCCAGGCGGCCAACGACGGCGCCAAGGTGATGTGCTTCCAGGAGCTGTTCTACGCCCCGTACTTCTGCCAGGTGCAGGAGAACGAGCACTTCGACTACGCCGAGCCGATTCCGGACGGCCCGACGACGAAGCTGATGCAGGACCTCGCCAAAGAGACGGAGATGGCGATCGTCGTCCCGATCTTCGAGAAGGAGGACGACGGCTTCTACTACAACACCGCCGCCGTGATCGACTCAGACGGCACGTACCTCGGGAAGTACCGCAAGACGCACATCCCGCACGTCAACGGCTTCTGGGAGAAGTTCTACTTCCGTCCCGGCAACACAGGGTATGCCGCCTTCGACACCCGTAACGCAGGGCGCATCGGGGTGTACATCTGCTACGACCGCCACTTCCCCGAGGGCTGGAGGGCGATCGGGCTCAAGGGCGCCAAGATCGTGTTCAACCCGTCGGCGACGAGCCGCGGCCTGTCGATGTACCTGTGGAACCTCGAGCAACCTGCTGCGGCGGTCGCCAACGAGTACTTCATCGGTGCGATCAACAGAGTCGGCAAGGAGCCGTTCGGCGACAACGACTACTACGGGTCGTCCTACTTCGTCGGCCCGCGCGGCCAGCTCGTCGGATCGGCGGCGTCCGACACGGACGAGGAGCTCGTCGTGCGCGACCTCGACCTCGACGAGATCGACCAGGTCCGCAAGACCTGGGCGTTCTACCGCGACCGTAGGCCCGACGCGTACGGCGACCTGGTGGCCCCATAGATGGGCAGGCACGCCGAGCTCCTGGCGCGCCACCGCCGGGTTCTTCCGTCGTGGCTGGCGCTGTACTACGACGAGCCGATCTCGCTCGTCGACGGTGAGGGCAGGCGGGTCGTCGACGCCGAGGGAAACGAGTACCTCGACTTCTTCGGGGGAATCCTGACGACGATGACCGGTTACCGGCTGCCGGAGGTCGTGTCGGCCATCAAGGCCCAGGCGGACAAGATGCTCCACACCTCGACGCTGTACCTCATCGAATCACAGGTCGAGTTGGCCGAGAGGCTGGCAGACCTATCGGGCATCGCCGACGCCAAGGTGTTCTTCACGAACTCCGGAACTGAGGCGAACGACGCCGCCCTGCTCCTCGCCACCCAGTTCAGGACGTCCAACCAGGTCCTGGCGATGCGCAACAGCTACCACGGTCGCTCGCACTCGACGATCGCGATCACGGGCAACGAGTCGTGGTCTGCGACGTCGCTGAGCCCCTTCCAGGTGACCTACGTGCACAGCGGGTACCGCTACCGGAGTCCGTTCGCCGACCTGCCGGACGCCGAGTACATCGCCGCTTGCTGCGACGACCTACGCGACCTGCTCCGGATCGCCACGGCCGGCGACGTCGCCTGCCTCATCGCCGAGCCGATCCAGGGGGTCGGCGGCTTTGCGACGCCTCCCGACGGCTTCTACGGAGGGATCAAGGAGGTGCTCGACGATCATGGGATCCTTTTCATCTCCGACGAGGTCCAGACCGGTTGGGGAAGGACGGGAGAGCACTTCTGGGGGTACGAGGCCCACGGGATCGTCCCCGACATGATCACCTTCGCCAAAGGCCTCGGAAACGGACTCGCCATCGGAGGAGTGATCGCCCGGGGCGACATCATGGACGTGGTGAAAGCCAACTCGATCTCGACGTTCGGCGGAAATCCCCTGGCGACCGCAGGCGCCCTCGCCAACCTGGATTATCTGCTCGAGCACGACCTGCAGGCGAACGCCTTCAAGGTGGGTCAGCAGCTCAGGGCGAGCCTCGACGATCTCGCAGAGCAGCTTCCCAACATCGGGGACGTCCGCGGCAAAGGGCTCATGATCGGGGTCGAGTTCGTCAGACCCGGCAGCAAGGACCCCGACTCGGGAGTGACCACCAGGGTGATGGAGGAAGCCAGGACGGGCGGGCTGCTCATCGGCAAGGGGGGCCTCTTCGGCAACGTTCTGCGGATCGCCCCACCCCTGTCGGTCACCTCGGAGGAGGCCGCCGAGGGCTACGACATCCTGAGCGCGGCGGTGCACCGCGCCATCGCCGACTGAAGGGAGCGAGCAATGGCGAGAACACTCATCGAGGGCGGCACGATCGTCTCGGCGGACGACACCCAGACCGCAGACGTGCTCGTCGAGGGAGAGACCATCACCGCCATCGCATCGCCCGGCAGCCACGACTGGGGACAGACCGTCGACAGGGTGATCGACGCCTCGGGCAAATACGTCATCCCCGGCGCCATCGACGTGCACACCCACTTCGAGCTGCCGTTCGGAGGCACCTTCGTCTCGGACAACTTCGAGACCGGGACGCGGGCGGCGGCGCACGGCGGTACCACCTCGATCGTCGACTTCGCCGTCCAGGTGAAGGGCGAGCGCGTCATGGACGGGTTCGCCAACTGGATGGCCAAGGCCGAAGGCAACTGTGCCATCGATTACGGCTTCCACATGATCGTGGGCGACGTCAACGAGGCCACCCTCAAGGAGATGGACACCATCGTCGGCGAGGGCGTGACGAGCTTCAAGCTCTTCATGGCGTACCCGGGGGTCCTCTACTCCGACGACGGCCAGATCTTCCGAGCAATGCAGCAGGCGTCGGAGTCCGGCTCGACGATCATGATGCACGCCGAGAACGGCATCGCCATCGACGTGCTGAGGGAACAGGCCGTCGCCAGGGGGCACACCGATCCGAAGTACCACACCACCACCCGGCCGCCCACGACGGAGTCGGAAGCGGTGCACAGGGCGATCGTGCTCGCAGAGTTGGCGGGCTGCCCGCTGTACGTCGTGCACATGTCGGCCAAGGAAGCGGTCGCCGAGCTCACGAAGGCACGCGATCGGGGTGTCAACGCCTTCGGAGAGACATGCCCGCACTACATGGTGCTGTCGTGGGAAGACCACGTGAGCGCCCCGGGATTCGAGGGGGCGAAGTACGTCTGCTCGACACCCATCCGGCCCAAGTCGGAGGGCCACCAGGACTACCTTTGGAACGCCCTGGCTCGCAACGACCTTCAGATCGTCTCGACCGACCACGCCGGGTTCTTCTACGACGACGACGAGGCACTCGGCAGGCAGAAGCGGCTCGGTGAAGGCAACTTCACCCTCATTCCCAACGGGCTCCCCGGCGTCGAGGAGCGTCTCAACGTGATGTACCAGGCGGGCGTCGCCGAGGGCAGGCTGTCCCTCAATCGCTGGGTCGAGGTCTGCTCGACGAATCCGGCGAAGATGTTCGGCCTCTTCCCGAAGAAGGGGGCGATAGCCGTCGGCTCCGACGCCGACATCGTCGTGTACGACCCGAGCGCATCCTTCACGTATTCGCCCGAGACGATCCACATGAACGTCGACTACACGGCGTACGACGGCATGGAGATCAGCGGCAACGTCGCCACCGTGCTCTCCCGAGGCAAGGTGATCGTGGAGGACGCGACCTACGTCGGCAGCAGGGGCGACGGCCGGTACATGAAGCGCGGCCCGAGCCAGCTGCTCATCTGATGGAACTCGGCGTCGTCTTGCAGACTGATCCACCCGCAAGCCGGGTCGTCGAGCTCGCTCGGCTCGCAGAGAGCCTCGGGTTCACACACGGATGGACGTTCGACTCCCACGTCCTCTGGCAGGAGCCATACGTCATCTTCTCGCAGATGCTGGCTGCCACGGAGCGGATGATCGTCGGGCCCATGGTGACGAACCCCGGGACCCGCGACTGGACGGTGACGGCCTCCCTCTTCGCCACCCTCAACGACATGTTCGGCGCCCGGACGATCTGCGGTATGGGGCGGGGAGACTCTGCGTTGCGGTACATCGGCCGCACGCCGACGACCCTCGAGACCATGGTCGAGGCGATGGCCGTCATCAAGGGTCTCGTGGCGGGCGACGAGGTCGACTACCGGGGGAAGGCGCTGCAGATCCCGTGGATAGACGAAGGGTGGGACCTGCCCATGTGGGTGGCCGGGTACGGCCCGAAAGCACTGGCCACCATCGGCGCCCACGCCGACGGGTTCATCCTCCAGCTCGCCGATCCACAGATCCTCGAGTGGACCGCAGGCGCAGTGAAGCAGGCGGCAGCCGACGCCGGCCGGAACCCGGCAGACGTGAAGATCGCCGTCGTGGCGCCTGCGTATGTCGGCGACGACCTCCCGCACCAACGTGACCAGCTTCGCTGGTTCGGGGGGATGGTCGGCAACCACGTCGCCGACCTGGTGAACAGGTACGGCGACGACTCCGCCCAGGTTCCCCAGGCGCTGAGCGACTACATCAAGGCCAGGGAGAGCTACGACTACGCCCACCACGGCCGGTCGGGCAACCCGACGACCGATTTCGTGCCGGACGAGATCGTCGATCGCTTCTGCATCCTGGGACCCGTCGAGGCCCACATCGAGAAGCTCCGGGAGCTCGAGTCTCTCGGCGTCGATCACTTCTCGATATACCTCATGCACGACCAGCAGGAGGAGACGCTGCGGGCATATGGCGAGCTCGTCGTGCCGGCGATGCGGGGCTGACCCGAGGGCAGTCCTCGTCGCCACGGGTCTCGGGGCGGCTCGTGGCTAGCCTCCGCTGATGGAGGCAGGCCGATGACGGCGTTGACCCGTGAGACCTCGAAGATGCTCGTGGCGCTCAACGCCGACGTGGTCGGCTACTCGCGGCTGATGGCGGACGACCTCGAGGTGACGACGTCGGTGATGGGGGAGTATCACCGCTTGGTGGAGCGGGAGGTCGAGGCGAGCGAAGGATCGCTCGTGGCGTTCGTGGGCGACAACTTCATGGCGGTCTTCGACGACGTCACCGCGGCGATGCGAGCCGCCATCGCAATCAGCTCCGAGGTCGAGGCGCGCAATGCAGACGTGCCTCATCACCGCCGGGTCCGGTTCAGGATGGGTATAGACCGGGGCGAGGTGGCGATATCCGAGGACGGTCAGTACTTCGGCGAGGCGCTGAACATCGCCGCCCGGATCCAGGCGATCGCCCAGCCCGGCGGACTGAGCATCTCGGGCGAGGTCTACAAGGCGCTCGACGAACCCGAGCTGCGGTTCAAGGCGGCAGGCCCGCGCAGCTTCAAGAACATCCCGGGCACGGTTCCCGTGTACGAGTTCCTCGACCTCCCCGTCGAGGGCCACACGAAGCCTCGCCACCCGACACTCGACTCACCCACCGTGGCCGTGCTCCCGATCCACACCGAGAAGGTCGACGACGAGCTTCGCTCCATCGCAGACCTGCTGATGGCGGGCGTCGTCCATCGCCTCGCCTCGATCCCGCGCCTCGGCGTCGTTGACGCAACCGGGTCGACGGGCGAGGAGAACGGAGCCACCGTGCAGTACATGCTCGAGTCGGGCATCCACCAGTTCCGCGACAACATACGCGTGTACTCCAAGCTCGTCGACGTGGCGACGATCAACGTCGTCTTCTCTCATCGTTGGGACGCGACGCTCGACGACGTCATCGGGCTCTCGGATCGGATGCCGGACGACATCGCCCGGTCTCTCGAGGTCGAGTTGATCGTGGGCGAGCCTGCCAGGATCTATGCCGAGCTCGCCGACCCCGCCTCTCAAGAGCACATCTACAAGGGCTGGTTCGAGCTCACGGCTGGAACCGCCGAAGGCTGGCGGCGCGCCATCGAGCACTTCGGCGAGGTCGTCGAGATGCACCCGGACGTCACGACGGGCTACGCGCTGCTTGCGTTCGCTCACTGGGTCGGCGCCTCCGATCGGTTCGCAGACGATCAGCGGGCCAGTTTCCGGAAGGCGACCGAGTACGCCCGTCGCGGCATCGAGACGGGTGACCCGACGGGGCTGAGCCAGATGGTCGAGGCCGCCAGCCTGCTCTCGGAGGGCCAGATCGAGGAGGCCCTCGAGCGTCTCGAAGGCGTCGAGATCACTCGTCCGACCTGCGACGTCACGTACGCGCTCGAGGGCAGCGTGCGACGGTACCTCGGACAGTGGCAGAGGTCGCTCGAGTTGATCGATCGGGCGATGCGGCTGACGCAGGTCACGAACCCGTGGTATCCCACCGTGCAGGCGTGCGCGCTGTACATCGGTGACCGTTTCGAGGACGCCGCCTCGACCGCCGAGGCCGTGCTGGATCACCAACCGAACAACCTCGAGGCGCTGCTGGTGCTGGCGGCCGCCCAGAACCACATGGGGCTCGACCGGCGGGCGGCGGCAACGGCCGCATCGATCCGGGACCGGTACCCTGCTGTCGACATCGGGCAATGGCTGGGCTCGAATCCCTATCAAGATCCCACCGTGGTGGAACGATGGCGCCAGGACCTGAGAGCGCTCGGCCTCGTCGGATAGTGGACGTCGCCATCGGGAGCGAGGCCGCTCCCGTATCGAGGCGATCCGGCCTCTCCCTCCGCGACGAAGGCCGCCCGTCAACCCGCCCGCGTGGCGTCGAGACGCTGGAGCAGTTCGTGGGCCGCCAACTCGATCTCTTTGTGGTCCCATTCGGCGGCGCGGTACCGGCAGGCGATCAAGCCCATGCGGTGGAGCCGCTTGAAGTCGCCGTAGACGAAGGCGTACCGAGCCTTGGTCTCGTCATTGGCCCCAACGGTGAGGCCGAGGTGCCAGGCGGCGTACTCATCCCAGCCGGACCGGTCGAGGAAGGCGTTCTGGTCGTCCGCGGTCGGCTGCGACGTGCCCCACTCGCTCCTCAGAACGTACTGCCTGGCGTCGATGAGGGCTCGTGCCTTGTCGACCCCGGCGGGGTTCACCTCGTAGCGAGCCACTCGGGAGAGCCTACGAGGCCGTGCCCTCGAGCGTGACGCTCGAAGAGTGGCCGACGCTTGGTTGGGTCCTCCCGTGATCGAACGCGATAATGCCGGCTCGACAGGAGGTTCGATGCGCGCCATCGTCGTCGGTGCCGGCGGGACCGCACGGGAGCTGCTGCGCCGACTCAGTGGAATATGGGATCTGGTCCTCGTCGATACCGACGAGAACCAGATCGAGCTGGCGAGGGCGATTCGCGACGTCGAGGTGGTCGTTGGGGACGGCTCGAGCGCGCTCGTGCTGCGCAAGGCAGGTCTCGACAACGCCGACGCCCTCGTGGCGGCGACGCAGGACGACGACATCAACCTCGAGGCCGTGAGGATCGCCCAGGAGTCGGGCCTCCTCCGGGTGGTCGCGGTAGCCGCCGATCCGGAGAGGGCGGCCGAGTACCGGGAGCTCGGGGCGGAGGTGTTCTCGCCGGACTCGATCACGGCGCGCCAGGTGGAGGTGCTCCTCGAGCCTCGGCGGGTCGCCTCTACGACGTTCGCGCAGGGTAAGGCCGAGGCCATCGAGTTTCGGGTGTCTCCGGATTCGCCCGTCGCCGGGAAGCGCCTGCGCGAGCTTCACTCGGAAACCTGGGTCGTCGCCGCGGTGCTGCGCGACCAGCGGCTCATCATCCCCAAGGGTGGAACGACCCTGCGTGCCGGGGATCACGTCACGGTCGTCGGGGCGGCTGCCGATTTCGCGACGATCGTCAAGACATTCACCGAGGGGGAGTCGCGATTCCCGCTCAACTTCGGCCGCAAGGTCGCCGTCGTGCTCGACAGCCACGCCGACCTGGACGGCTGCGTTGCGGAGGCCATCAGCATCGTCCGCAACACGTCTGCCGAGGCGCTGGCGGTCGTCTACCGCGACCTCGCCAGCGAGCCGGACGTCGCCAAGGTCGACGAGATCGAGGAGCTCCTCGCCAAGCTGGAAACCCGTTCCGATGGCGTCGCCATCGAGCTGCGGCCGGCGGCCGGGTCACTCGTCGACGCCATGGTCGAGCTGGCGGGTCAGGAGTCGGTGGGGATGATCGTCGCCGATGCACCCGAAGGCGGCGAGTGGCTCGGGCGCCGCCGCGTCGTCAAGACGCTGGCCAGATATCGCAAGGCGGCACTGCCGATCCTCTTGGCGAGAGGCCGCCACCCGTACTCGAGCATCGTCGTTCCGGCCCGTCGCACTGTGGCGGGGGAATCCGCAGGACGGGCTGCGATCGACCTGGCGCGCACCTCGGGCGCGACGCTCACGGGCGTGTCGGTGGTTCCCCCGGCCTTCGTCGGGGGAGGAGACGCCATCGAGGATGCCAGACGATCGGCGGCTTGGCTTCGCGAGGAGGCGGCCGTCCAGGGGGTCCCGGTGCGCCGCAGGGTGCGCCGCGGCAACCCGATACGCGTCATCGAGGAGCTGGCCGCCTCGGCGAGCCTCATCGTGCTCACCCTGCCGGACGATCCGACGACCATCCTGTTCCCGGGGATCGTCGGCCACCTGGTGCGGCGGGTGCGGAGCTCCGTGCTGCTCGTCCCCCGCTCGTGATGCAACTGGTCGCGGTGGCGGCCGAGTCCGGTGAGATCCTGCCCGGAGCCGGGGGGTTCGTCCTCATCGGCCTCGGGGCGTTCACACTGCCGCTCATCGCCAGGCGGCTCGGGCTGCCGGCCATCGTTCTCGAGATCGTGTACGGGCTTCTGCTGGGCCCCGAGGTGCTCGATCTCATCGAGCGAACGTCGGCGGACGCCGCCTTCATCGAGGTCCTCGCCGAGCTCGGGCTGCTGCTCCTGATGTTCCTGGCGGGATTCGAGGTCGACTTCGAGCGTCTCGAGCGGCAGGGGAGGGGGCCGATCGTCTTCGGCTTGACGATCTTCGTCCTCATCGTCGGATTCGCCTGGGTCGGCTTCGGCTTCCTCGACCTGGAGACCATCGAGGAGCGCATCTTCGTCACCTTGCTCACCTCGGCCGCATCCGTCGGGCTCATCATCCCTGCGTTGCGGACGACGAACCGGGCGACCACAAGGCTCGGCCAATACACCCTGGTCACCGCAGTGCTCGCCGAGTTCTTGTCGGCTCTCGGGATCGTCGTGTTCGGGGTCGTCCACGAGTCCGGGTTCGGGGTGCGCCTCCTCAGCGTTCCGGCCCTCTTCGTCATCATGGGCGTGCTGCTCGTCACCGTGCGGCGGGCCGCCTGGTGGTACCCGGAGCGGTTCGAGCGCCTCTTCGCCGCCCATGACCCCGACGAGCTCGGCATCCGCGCCAGCCTGGCCCTGCTGTTCGTGTTCGTCGGCCTCTCGCTCGCTCTCGACATCGAGGCGATCCTGGGCGCCTTTCTGGCGGGGGCCTTGTTCGCCTTCGTCTTCCGCGACACCGGGGAGCTGGAGGCAAGGCTCGGCGCCTTCGCTTTCGGCTTCTTCATCCCCGTGTTCTTCATCAACGTGGGGCTCCGCTTCCCGCTCTCGAACCTCTCCGATCGGGAGGTGCTCGGGACGGCGGTGGCTTTGATCGTCGTCGCCATCGTCGCCAAGGTGCTGCCGGCACTGCTCCTCGTGGCGAGAGGCCTCACCCTGCGTGAATCGGCGGCAGCAGGCGTTCTGCTGGCCGGCCAGCTCAGCGTGATCATCGCGCTCGCCGAGTTCGGGGTGGAGCTGGGCGTCATCGACGAGGGCCTCGAGGCAGGCGCCATCCTCCTCGTCGGCGTGACCGCCATCCTGTCGCCCATCGTCTTCAAGCTGCTCGCCCCAGCCTTGGCGTCCGAGTCGGCGACGTTCCAGGACGTCCGTGACCTCGACGCTTGAGCTCCTCGGCTGCCGGTCCGAGCGCGGTAGCCTGATCGACCATGGATTCAAGCTACGAGTCGTCTTCTGCCGATGACTCAGTAACCGACATGGAGCCCGCCAACGTGGTGCGCATCGATCAGATCAGGACGGCGATCGCACGCGGCGATTACAGGGTCCCGGCGCTGGCCATCGCCGACGCCATCCTGGCGTTCCACCTCGTGCGGCCGTCGGTGCCTCCCCGACCGGCCTGAGGATGCGTGACGCCGTCCTCGAGTGGATCGAGGCGTTGCCGCTGCCCGATCCACTCATCGTGATCGTCGTCGCCATGACGCCGATTTTCGAGCTGCGGGGCGCCATCCCGGTCGCTCGCGGCCTCTTGGACATGGGAGCCGTCGAGGCGTACCTGTGGGCCGTGCTCGGCAACTCGATCCCCGTCCCGATCATCCTGTGGCTGTTTTCCCCATTCGTCGAGTGGACCGAGCGCAGGTGGGCGTGGCTGCACCGGATCCTGACCAGGCTGCAGGCCTACTCGCACCGCAAGCACGCTGCCAGGGTCGAGCGCCTTCGAGACCTGGCCCTCGTGACCTTCGTGGCGATCCCGCTGCCCGTCACCGGTGCTTGGAGCGGCTGCCTCGCCGCAGTCGTCTTCGCAGTCCCGAAGCGGAGAGCGATGCTGCTCATCATCCTCGGTGTGCTCATCGCAGGCCTCGTGGTGACCCTCTTCCTCGAAGCCCTCGGCTTGGCGTTGTCCTGATGCGGGCGGTCGTGCAGCGCGTCTCACGCGCCGAGGTGGCCGTGGGAGGCGACGTCGTCGGCGAGATCGGCACCGGGCTCCTCGTGCTCGTCGGTGTCGCCGCCCCGGACACAGATGCCGACGCCCGGGCCGTCGCCGCCAAGATCGGCGGGATGAGGATCTTCTCCGACGAGGAGGGCAAGATGAACCGCTCTCTCGGCGAGGTTGCCGGGGGCGTGCTGCTCGTCAGCCAGTTCACCCTGCTGGCGGACACCGGGCGAGGGAGGAGGCCATCGTTCACGGGCGCCGCCGCTCCGGCCGTCGCCGAGGTGCTGGTGCGACTGGTCGCCGACGAGCTGAGGCGTGCCGGGATCCCAGTTGCGACCGGGAGCTTCGGGGCCAACATGCAGGTCACGCTGGTCAACGACGGCCCGGTGACGATCATCGTCGAGGCGGCCGGCGGGAGGGTGCTCTGACTCAGGGACTGGTTGCGGCAGCCACGTGTGCCCTCCCTGCCGGGCACAGGTGCAGGAAGTCGCAGCCGCCGCACGCCGGCCCGGGGCGCGGCGCGAAGGCCTCACCCCCAGCCGCAGTCATGAGACCCTCGAGCCGTGCCCGAGCGTCCTCCATCCAGGCGTCGTCCACCCGACGGCTCACCTCGACCGCTTCGCCCGATCCGAGATACACGAACGAGACCGTGAGATCCACGGGAGGTTCCGACGAGACGGCGCCCTCGGCAGCGGCGACGGCGTACGCCTCCAGCTGGACGTCTCGCGCCGGGTCGTCGCGGTGCCTGCCGCTCTTGAAGTCGACGATCTCCCACACGCCCGGCTCGGGCTCGTACACGGCGTCGATGCGGCCCCTCACACGCCCGGACGGCAGGCGCAGGTCGATCGGGACCTCCGTGAAGCGAGGGCGCGCATCGGCGAATCGGGATCCCAGGAAGGCGCCATACGGATCGCCACCCGACCCCGCGTCGCCCTCAGCCGGGGACAGGTCGTAGAGGTCGTCGTCGAGCTCGTCGAGCGGCAACTGGCCCCGGTTGTGGAGCTCGATGCGTCTGTGCACCTCGACGCCTCTCGTCCGTGATGCGTCGGGACGCCGCGGGAGTCGCTCGACCTCACTCCACAGGAACCTCTGGGGACACGACGCCAGGGTCACGAGACCGGTCACCGAGACGCTGAGGAGCGCCGGCCCGCGCTCGATCGTCGGTGGTTCCGGCAGGCCGTCGAGGAGGAGCTCGATCTGCTCCATGTGGGCATCGTATGCCTGCCTGCCCTGTGCGACGTGGCGCGCCGTCCATTCCGGGTCGTCGGCGATCGCCCGTAGCGCAGCCTGCCAGCCGCCCGGGAAGACAGGGTCAGGCGCCCCTTCCGGGGTCGGGAAGCGGAGCAGGTCAGGCGGCCCACCTTGGTCGTCCACGTCGACCGAGAGGGTGACTCCCTTGGTTCGCCTCGTGGTGGCGTGCAGCTCGCTCGGCTCGCGGGGCTGACCGGACGTGTACCACCAGGCCCCGGACACGTAGAGGCGCGCCTTTGCCCTCGTCACGGCGACATACGCAGTCCGCCACTCCTGGGCGACATGGCGCACCCGCAGCTCCTCTTGGTTCTCCTTGTTGCTCCGGTCGAGCCTCGGGAGTGCCTCGGCGTCGAGCCTGAGCCCGAACGGCAGGTACTGCGCCCGCTCGACGGGGTTGTCGAAGCCGAGGGACTTGGCGGGAAACGCCTCCCGGCTCACGGCGGGTATGAAGACGGTGTCCCATTCGAGGCCTTTGGCGCGATGGACGGTTATCAGGCTGACGGCGTCTTCCTGGCCGATGCGGGCCGTGTCGAGCTCGTCCGTTGCCCGCTCCTCGGTGAGCAACCCGAGATAGCCGAGGAAGGCGTCGAGAGACGGGCGGCCCTCCAGGGGGCTCCACTCCTCGGCGAGGTCGAGGAATCGATAGAGGTTGAGCCTGCCCGTCAGGGCGCCGGCGGGGTCGAGCGCCTCGACCTCGGCCCAGGTGTCCGTGACGTCGAGGATGCGCCTGCACAGTTCCACCAAGGCGACGGACTGGGCGTCGGTCAGGAGCTTGCGGAACGTGTCGCGGAACTCCTCGAGCCGCTCCCGGGCCTCCCCGGCCAGCCCCTCGACATCGTCGAGCCTGTCGACCGCCTCGAGGAGCGGCCAGCCGAGCCCTTCCTCTGCCGTGGAGCCGCGACCCATGGCCCCCACCCACCCCGCCAGCGGGACGAGGTCCCCGAGGCCGAGTCGGTAGCGGCCCCCGAGCAGGATCCTCGCCAACGCCGCCGAGTCGTCGGGTCGCCCCAGGACCCGCAGCCATGCGTGCAGGTCTGCGACTCGGGGGACATCGAGGAGCCCGCCGAGCGAGGCGACCTCGTGCGGGATGGAGTGTCCCTCCAACGCCTCCCGCACGAGTCCCATGTGGCGGTTCTTCCTGAAGAGCAGGGCGATCTCGCGCCAGGCAACCCCCTCCTCGTCGTGGATCCGCCTGATCTCCTCGGCGATCGACGCCGCCTCGTCGACGGACGTGGCGTGGTAGCTCAGGACGAGGTCGCCGTCACCTGCGGTCTCGACCGGGTGGAGGACGTTGAACCCGGCCATCGGGTCGGCTTGGCCCCGCACCCGGTTGGCGAGCTCGAGGATGATCCGCCCCGACCGCCTGTTGAGGCTGAGCGGGAGGGTCTCGGCCGGTCGACCGTCGCTGCGCCTGAAGTGCTCGGGGAACGCCTTGAAGTTCTCGAGCGAGGCGCCCCGCCACTCGTAGATCGTCTGGTCACTGTCGCCGACCGCGGTGACCGGGAAGCCGTCGCCGAACAGCTCCCGCATCAGCTCCCGCTGACCGGGGTCGGTGTCCTGGTACTCGTCGAGCAGCACGAGCGAGTACCTCGACCGCACTCGAGCCCTGATCTCCTCGAAGCCGGTGACCAGACGGTGGGCCGCTTCGACGAGGTCGGCGTAGTCGACCACCCCGAGCGATCGCTTGGCCGCCTGGAACCTGGCGATGATGCCTGCCAGCTCGATGCGCTTCTCCCAGACGGGGTCGGCCGACGGCGGCACCGAGGCGAGCAGGTCGTCCACCCCGAGAAGGTTCTCTCCGAGTTGCCTGGCGAGCATGGCCGCCTCAGCCACGCGATGGGGCGGCGAGGACATGTCGAGGGCGGCGTAGCGGGCTCCGCGCAGCGACTCCTCGAGGAGTTGGCGGGTATATCCCCCGCCGATGACCTTGGCGTCTCGCTCGACGCCCACCAGAGCGCCGAACTCCTGGAGCAGCTTCCACGCGAACCCGTGATACGTCGTCACGTCGACCTCGCGGCCGTCATGCGCCATCTCCGGTAGGCCGGTGCGCAAACGGTCTGCGAGCTCGTCTGCGGCCTTGTTCGTGAACGTGATCCCGAGGATGCTCTCCGGCGCCATCCCCCCCTCGACGAGGCGAACCGCCCGCAGGACGATCGTGGTGGTCTTGCCGGTGCCCGCTCCGGCTGCGACGCGGAGCGGCTCGAGCGGGTAGTCGACGATCGCCGTCTGCTCGGCGGTCATCTCGAACGGCTGGTTCGACGCGTCGGTGGCCGTCATGAGAAGTCCTCCCCTCCCTGCGGCCACTTTGGACAGACCTGCCTGACCGGGCACCGATCACACTCCTCACTCACCACCGGGTCGAAGCGCTCGTCGCGGATCCCCTCGGTGATGGCCACCATGGTCGCCATGACGTCTCCCGCCCTGGCGGTGTCGAAGGAGCGCGTGGTGAGGCTTCTGCTCTCCTTCGCCGGATACCACATCTCGGCAGCCACCGGGGTGCCGTGCGAGGTGACGTCCGGGTCTGCAGCCGCCGCGGCCAGGTAGAAGCCGAGCTGGATCGAACGCGCTGCCTGCTCGAGCGTCGGCGGATTGCGGGTCGTCTTGTAGTCGACGATCTTGATCCGCCCGCTCGTCTCTTCGATCCTGTCTGCGTACCCCACCCAAGGCACATCTGCGATCCGGAGGTGGAGCTCTCTCTCGAGAGCGACCACGTGGCCACCCTCGGGCCAGACGTCGTAGAGACGCCTCAGCAAGTCGACTCCTCTGGCGTGCCAGGCGTGCGAGAACGGCGGCCCACCGAACGTCGCATGGTCGAATCGATCGGCGAGCAGTCCGAGGGCCTCGTCGAGCGAGCTCCTCGGCTCGCCGCGCTCGAAGGCGGCGTGCTCCGCCGCCTCGAGCACGTCATGGACGAGCGTCCCGAACTCGGCGTAGATCGAGGTGGCATCGCCGATCTTCAATCGGCGCTCCAACGCGTAGCGGCGTGGGCATCGCTCGTACGACTCGGCCTGGCTCGGGCTCAAACGAAGCGTGGCGGCATCGACGAGGCCGCCGTCGTCACCACGGCGACGCACGCCGTGGAACGTCGATGTCTCCCGCAGGCCCCACCTCGGGCCGTTCGCCAGTGCGCTCGCGGCCGCCATTCGCTCTGGTGCGGACCGAGCAGGATCGGTGAGGATCCGTCGCAAGTGGCTCTCCGCCTCCCTGCGCGACACGGGCCGTGCCTCGGTGTCGACCGGGGTGATGGCCCCGTCGAGCGATTCGGCTCCCGCCACGAGGGGCAGGAATCGGCTCGGCATGCCTCGCCCCTCCTCTGCGCCGGACGCCGTCGCCGTCCACACCACCCGCTTCGTTGCCCTCGTCATGGCGGTGTACGCCAGGCGGCGCTCCTCCTGGAGTCGGAAGCGGAGGTATCCGGCCGTGTCGAGGTCGTCGTGGCGGAGGATGTGACGCACGCCGAGCAGGCTGTCGCGTCTCCTCAGATCGGGGAACACGCCCTCGACCGCATCGGCGATGAAGACGACGTCGAACTCCAGGCCCTTCGCCTGGTGAAGCGTCGTGAGGGTCACCCGATCCTCGTCGGGCCTCGTGTAGCTGAGGAGGGGACGGGCCTCGAACTCCTCCTGATCGAGGAGCGTCCGGTAGTCGACGAGCGTGACCGACGGGTTGCGCTCGCCCCAGCGGTCGATGACCTGTGCCAGAGAGCTCCATGAGCGCAGCTCCCGGCGTCGCCCGGTGCCGCTCACCAGCTCGGCGATCTGCGGGAGCGACGACCAGAGGTGCCAGAACCCACGTCGTACGGGCCACTCGGCCGCCCAACGCGGCTCGTCGAGCAGGTCGGCGAGGGCGTCGCCTTCCGGCACTAGCGCCCTGATGGCTTGCGACCAGGGTATCTCGTCGACGGCTCTTGCCCTCTCGATGTCCCGGAGCCGCCCCAGCGAGACCCTGAAGAGCGGGCCGAGGAGGATGCGGCGCACCGCCCTGTCCAGCTCGGAAGGCACGTCGGCACCGGCCGCCACAGCGGTGGCATCGAGCACGAACCGCACTGCGGGCTGCTCTGCCAGGCGACTCTCCGGCGGATCGTGGGCGATCCTCCTCCGCTCCAAGCTCCGCGACATCTCAGGCAGGAAGCGCCGCTTGCTACGCACCAGAACCCCGATGCGGCCGAGGGGGACCCCGTCGACGAGATGGATCCGTTCGATCTCGGAGGCGATCCACTCGGCCTCCGCCGTCTGCTGGTCGAAGCGGTGCACGACGACGCTGCCACCGGACGAGGCGGGGGTGACCCGGCCCGCCGACCCCGGCAGGTCGCGCTCGGTGACCCGAACGGCAGACTCGAGTATCGCCTCGGGACACCGAAACGACGTCGTGAGGACGATCCTGCGCGCCGGGAGCCCCGCCGGGTCGCGGTGCCGGTCGGGGAACTCTGCGATGTTCTCCAGGACCGCCCCTCGAAAGCTGTAGATCGACTGGTACGGGTCGCCGGCCACCGTGAGGTTGCCGTGGGCGGCCGTCAGCTCCTCCACCAGGACCGCCTGGGACAACGTCGTGTCTTGGAACTCGTCGACGAGGACGTAGCGGGGCACGGCGTCGGGGTGCATCCGGGCGACGGCGACGGCTTCGGAGAGGAGCTCGCCGTAGTCGATGCGCCCGGCGGCGCGCAGCGCCGAGCGGTATCGGTGACGGAACTCGGGCAGGCCCCGCCAGTCGGCTCGGCCGGCGGCCAACTCCGACAGCTCGTCGTCCGTGACGAGTTGCTCGCTCGCTCGCAAGAGGAAGTCCCTGATCTCCCCGGCAAAGGTGGTCGTTCCGAGCAGTCCGCCAAAGGCTGCCGACCACGCTCCCCGGTTCTCGTCGGCGAGCAAGTCGCGCACGAGCGCCGCCTGCTCCGGGCCGGTCAAGATCTGAGGCGGCGAGCTCCAGCCGATCGAGGGTCCGTGCGCTTCGATGAGCCGGGCCGCATACGAGTGGAACGTCGACACGTCGACCTCGGCCACAGACCGATCGAGCCGGGTCCTGACGCGCTCGCGAATGTCGGCAACGCCGCGACGGCCGAAGCTCAGCACGAGAACCGCCCCGGGAGGGATTCCCCTCTGGTCGATCAGGTGTACGACGCGCCTCACGAGGAACTCGGTCTTGCCCGCGCCCGGTCCACCGACGACGACCTGCGGGCCGTCCGTCAGCGCGATCGCATCCGGCCAATCCTCCGGGCGAATGCGCCACTCGTTCTGCACGTCCTCCATGGACCGCAACCTATCGCGCCGTCGTGACGGAATTCACCAGGAGAGGCGGGGTTGGTGACGCGCCACCGAGCCGTCGCCGAGGATGTGAGCGACGCGAATGCCCCGTGCCTCGAGGGCACGTGCCAGCGTGCCGTCGCGGTGACACCCCTGGGGGTCGATCTCGGAGCAGAGCAGCACGACGTGCGACGAGGCGGCCAGTCCGAGGAGCTCGACGATCGCCGCCTCTGTCGATTCGACGCTCGGCGGGTGAGGGGACGGGAGGCCGCCGAGACGGTCGCCCAGGTACCGATAGCCGAGCCCCGAGGCGGAGCAGAGCTGCTCGAGGCTGTCCTTGGTGAACTCCGGCGCGTGCTTCGAGTAGCGCGCAGACCGAACGTCGACGATCGTCTGGACGCCGTGGGGACGCAGCCGGTCTGCGAGGGCGTCGAAGCTCTCGCGGCCGTGGCCGATCGTGTGGACCGTTGCCGAACGCTCCGTCACGTGACCCACCTCCAGCCAGCCGCGTCGGTAGGGTACCTGTGGCGCCGGAGGTGACCTTGGCACTGCGCACTCAGGAATCGCTGCCGACGGAATGGGAGTCCCCGCTCTTCGAGGAAGCGCTCGCTCAGTTCGAGGCCGTCGCGGAGCTCATCAACCTCGACGACAACGTCCGGGAGCGGCTCAGGACGCCCCAACGTGCGATGGTCGTCGCCTTTCCGTTCCGCAGAGACGAGTACGAGCACGTCGACACGGTGTTCGGGTACCGGGTGCAGCACCTGCTGACGATGGGGCCGACCAAGGGCGGGATCCGGTATTCGGACGACGTCAACCTCGGCGAGGTTGCCGCCCTCGCCATGCTCATGACATGGAAGTGCGCCATCGTCGGTCTCCCGTTCGGAGGCGCCAAGGGCGGTGTGCGCGTCGACCCGACCGACCTCTCGAGAGCCGAGCTGCAGCGCCTCACGCGGCGCTACACGATGGAGATCATCGACTTCATCGGCCCGGACCGGGACATCCCTGCACCGGACCTGGGGACGAACGAGCAGGTGATGGCGTGGATCATGGACACCTACTCGACGCACGTCGGGCATGCCGAACCCGCCGTGGTCACCGGAAAGCCGCCCGCCCTGGGCGGCTCCGTGGCAAGGCGGGAGGCTACCGGCCGGGGGCTCGTCAGCCTGATCCCGTCGGTTGCCGGTCACACCGGGGTACCCGTCGAAGGAGCCAGAGTCGTGATCCAGGGCTTCGGGAACGTAGCCAGGTACGCGGCACTCGCCGCTTCGCAACTCGGCTGCAAGGTGATCGGCGTCTCGGACATCACCGGCGCCATCCACAGCGACACAGGTCTCGACGTCGAGGCCCTCTTCCGGCATGCCGACGAGCATCGTGGGGTGAAGGGATACCCGGCAGCCGACGAGATCACCTCCGAGGAGCTGTTCGCTCTCGACTGCGAATACCTCATCCCCGCCGCCGTCGGGGGAGTGCTCAACGCCGACAACGCAACATCGGTGCGGGCCAAGGTCATCCTCGAGGGCGCCAACGGGCCGACGACCAGGGCGGCGGATGCTGCGCTCAGGGAGGCGGGGGTGTTCATCGTCCCCGACGTGCTCGCCAACGCCGGCGGAGTGACCGTCTCGTACTTCGAGTGGGTGCAGGACCTCCAGAACTACCTGTGGTCGGAGTCCGAGATCGTTGCCCGCCTCCGCGAGATCATGAACCGGGCATTCCAGGAGGTGCTCGAGATCTCGACGCGCGACAAGGTCGACATGCGCACCGCGGCGCTCATCAAGGGCATGCGACGGGTTGCATCCGCCAAGCTGGCACGCGGCATCTATCCCTGAGGAGCGCTCTCAGCTCTCCTCGGCGAAGGCGGGGCAGATGCTCTTGTACTGGCACCAGTCGCACAGGCTCGACGGCCTCGGTGGGAACTGGTCGCGTTCGATGGCCCGGTTGATCGCTTGCCACAGCGCCCGGAGCTGCCGCTCCATGGCGTCGAGTTGCCGGTCGTCGACGTCGATCTCGTAGACGGTCGGCCCGTTGAGGTACATGAGCCGCAGCGTCGTCGGGGTCCTACCGACTCGGCGTCGGACGAGCAGAGCGTAGATCTTCAACGCGAAGAACGCCGGAATGGCGTACTGCTCGGGGGGCGCCTTACCCGTCTTGTAGTCGGTGATCACGAGCTCGCCTGCTCGCTCCTCGATCCTGTCCAGGATGCCGCGGATCACGATGCTGTCGAGCTCTTCGAGCATGTCGAGCTCTCGATCGAGCGGCTCGATGGCGGTGGGGTCCTCGACGCCGAAGTAGTTGGCAAGGATCTCCATGCTCTCGATTCCCCACGCGCGCTCATCGTCGACCGACGAGAACAGGTCGGCGAACTCCGTGGGGCGCAGTTCGACCCACGCTTCCCGGAAGAGGTCGAAGAGGCGCTCCGGTGTGCGCCCCTTCGAGTCCTCGTCGAACAATCGTTGGAGCGCCAGATGGGCGGTGGTGCCGCGCGCCTGATAGACCGTCGGGGGCATCTCGATGCGATCGATGGCCTTGAACTTGAAGAGCTGCGGGCACAGCTTGAAGTCGCTCGCCCGGCTGGGGGAGAGCGTCTCTAGCAGAGAGGCCTCGGTGGCTTCGACCGTCATCCTCTCGAATATAGGCGGTGGCTCCGACAGAAACCACAAACGTGTAGTTCGATGTGACGGGCGTATGCCAGCGACGCTCGCCGGGCACCGGCGGTTGCTCGCCGGAAGCCGGCGGTTGCTCGCGAAACTGGTGACTGACTCGCGAAAACGAACCACCGGATTCGGTTGCAGGCGCGGCGACCCGATCGTTACGGTTCCGGCCGCTTCGGGAGCTCAGGCTTCGGAAGCCACCCCGAGGCAACTCGCAAGAGGGACTCGAGGCACGCGGACGGGCTACCGGACGTGAGCCCGAAGCTCGGGGATCCGCCGCCGAGGCTTCGGTTTCGGTGCGGAGTTCGGAGCGGTCGCAAGGCCGCCCCGAGCGCCTCTCGGGCTTCGGTCCGCTGAGGCGGCGATGCCGGCGCCGGCGGGCAACCGTCGGGGCACGGGGCCACGCCTTTTCGGCAGGGCCCCGTCAGGGATCGCACCATCGGTCGGAGACGCTTCGGTGGATCCGGTCGATACCCGGAAAGGCTTCGGCCTGGATGGGGAGGTACGGGGGGTTGGCCCAGAGGGTCGGCGGCTTGCCGAAGACTCGCTGGGTCGCCGCCCGAGCCACTCGCCACGGTGAGAGCCGCGGGGAGGTGCTCGCCGGGTCTCGATCCGGTGGCGGCAAAGCCCCGAGAGGGTGAGGCTTCGGCCGAGCTTCCTCGGGGTTTTTGCCGCGACTCAGTCGATCGGCTCGCACCCGGGCACGCGCTCGAGGAACGTGACGCGGTCGTCGGCCTCCGGCCCCGACAAGCGGCCGGCGAGATGCGCCGGGTCGTCACCGTCGATCGAGAATCCCCACACGTCCACGTCCACGTTCCCGACCTCGGTGAGGCGATCGCCGTACGCCTGGCGCACCTCGGCGAGGCTGCTGCCGATGCCGATCCCCTCGGCGGTTGCCAGGCCGAGCTCCCACGGATCGACGCCTGCCAGTGAGGTGTCGTGGTCGAACCCGTAGGTCCACGACGAGAGCGTCCCGCTGCCGGCGCCTCCGTCGTTCGAGAGGCCTTCGTCGTTCGAGAGGCCTTCGTCGTACGAGAGGATCGCGTAGAAGCTTCCCCAGCCGACTGCGCGCACCTCGGCCCCGGGGCACGACCCGTAGACCTCCGATCGAGAGGCGATCCACCCGGAGTCCTTGTCGGGCGATCCGAGCAGCTCGGTCAGCGCCGCGATCACCTCCTCCTCCTGGTCGCCGATGGCGGTCGGCCCGATCCCGCCGGGCGACAGAACGGGGCGCTCGAGCTGGGACGGCACGGTGCCTGCGCCACCGCCGCAGGCTGCGGCGACGATCGCCAGCGAGAGGACGAGGGTTGCGGCGACAGTGGCAGGAGGGCGCAGGGCTGCAGCCATGGAGGCAATCTAGGTTGGTAGGCGAGACGGCCGTGCGGTCTCACGGACGGCTCTGGGTGGGACGGATGGCCCCGACCCGGCACTGAAAGGACGAATGGCCAGGTCAGCCACGGTCGCGAAACAACGCGGTGAGACGCGAAAACCAAACAGCGTTTCGGCTTGACCCGTGATGGGCTGACGCGTACATTCCCTGCTGTCGCCGGGAAGGGAGACCGACCCGGGGACCCGGCAGCCCGCAAGGGCCGCAGGCGGTGGGTCTCTTCGGAGACTCCCGAGGTCCAGGAAGCTCACCTCCGCGAGGGGGTGGCGCCTACAGGGCGACCGGATTCGAGCCTTCGGGCTCGGAGTCGGCCGGAGGACCGGCCCGGTTCAGGCTTCGGCCAGGACAGGGAACATCGGCCACCGTGAGGTAGACCGATTGGTGAACCCCGAGAGGGCGAAGGTTTCGGCCGGAGCTTCCTCGGGGTTCATCGCGTTGCTGCCCGAATCGCCACCGCGGCGAGCGGGACGCTCTCTACACTCACGACCATGACATTCCCGCACCGGTTCCTCACCGACGACGAGAGCATCGTCAGGCAGTTTCGCCCCCATTGGCGTCTCCTGTTCCTCCCCATGCTGTGGGTCGTGGCGGCGATCGTCGCCATCGTGCTCGTCTACCAGGTCATCCCGCCGGAGAACGGAACCGCCGACCTGATCACCTCGCTCGTCATCGCAGCCGCCCTGATCCCGCTGTCCGTCGTCCCGCTCGTCGACTGGTGGTTCACGCAATACGTGCTCACGAGTGAGCGGCTCATCACTCGCTCAGGCGTCATCAGCCGCAGCGGCATCGAGATACCGCTCGTCAACGTCAACAACGTCCTCTTCCACCAGTCGGCGTTCGAGCGAATCCTCCGTTCGGGCGACCTGCTCGTGGAGTCGGCCGGGGAGAGTGGGCAGAGCCGCTTCTCCGACATACCGCAACCGGAGGAGTTCCAGGCGCTCCTCTATCGCACCCGGGACGAGCTCGTCAAGGCGCGCGCCCGCGAGGAGGGCTCGTTGATCGGCGAAGCAGTCGCACCCGACCCGACCACCCAGCTAGAGCGCCTCGCCAAGCTCCATCGCGACGGCGTCATCACCGACGACGAATACGCCGCCAAGCGCCAGGCGCTTCTCGACCAGATCTAGAGGAGCTCACCTGAGGGTGAAGGAGGCGACCGCCTCGATGTGGTAGGTCTGCGGGAACATGTCGACGGGGCGCACCCGGTCGAGCCGGTATCCCCGGGCAGCGAGGTGCCCGGCATCCCTGGCGAGGCTGGCAGGGTCGCACGAGACGTATGCGATGGCCCGAGGAGCCGCCGAGGCGAGGACATCGATCATCTCGCGGCCCAGCCCTGAGCGGGGCGGGTCGACGACGGCGACGTCGAAGGCGGCCCCGACTTCCTCGAGCACGGCGTCGAAGTCACCCCGGTAGACGACGGCTTCGACGTCTGCGGCCTCGAGGTTGTGGCGCAGGTCGGCGACGGCAGTCGGGCTCGCCTCGATGGCGACAACCGCGGCGCACCCCGCGCCGACGGTTGCGCCGAACAGTCCCCCGCCGGCGTACCCGTCGAGCAACACCTCGTGCGGCTGCGGACTCAGGGCCTCGGAGACGCACTCCACCAAGGCCTCGGCGCCGGCCGAGTTGACCTGGAAGAAGGACCCACCCGTGATCCGTAGCGGTGTGCCGGCCACGACCTCGGTGATCGTGGTGCCTCCGATGATGCTGCGCAGCCCACGGCTCGACCGGTGAGCCACGGAGGCTCCCCAAGTCGCCGCTTGCTCCGGGACGTCGCCCTCGACGATCACGAGCATGTCGCCGGTCGGCGCCGCCACGCGCATCGTGAGCGACCGGGCGCCGTCGAGGGGGCCGAGGCGATCGAAGAGCTCTCCGAGCTCGGGCCGGAGCAGGAGGCACACCTCGAGAGGCTCGAGCGTCTTGCTCCTGAGCCGATGCAGGGCCGGGACGCCGGCGGCGATCTTGAAGTCCATCCGGTTCCGATAGTGGTAGGGAGGGCCGGGGACGATTGCCGCGTCGACCTGGACCGACTCGAGGCCCCCGAGGTGGGCGAGTTGGCCCGCCACGATCGAGCGCTTCCAGTCGAGCTGTGCCTCGTAGTCGGCGTGCTGCCATTGGCATCCCCCGCAGCGCGCGAAGTGCGGGCACGGCGGCTCGACCCTGGCTGGAGACGCTGCGACGACGTCGATCAGGTCGACCCGAGCCCACGATCCCTTGTCCTTCACGACCTGCCCGACCACCCGCTCGTTCGGGAGGGCACCGGCTACGAAATGGGCCTTGCCGTCGAGGCGGGCGATTGCCTCTCCTCCGTGAACCATGTCCGTCGTGTAGAGCTCGATCACCGGTCTCCTCGATCCCGTGGCGGCGCCTGTGAGGCTCATTCTCCTACTCTCGGAGGACGCGCAGACCGAGGAGGCAGGCAGCATGCGCATCCACCACAGTCCCTTCTCCGACGTGGAGATCCCAGATGTCGCGGTGACACCCTTCGTGATGCGTCACGCCGAGCGCCTCGCCGACAAGCCGGCGTTCGTCGACGGCACATCGGGACGCACCCTGACCTACGGTGCTCTCGACGACCTGATCCATCGCCTGGCGGGAGGGCTCGCCGGAGAAGGCTTCGCCAAGGCTGGCGTGCTCGCCCTGATGGCTCCGAACATGCCCGAGTATCCGGTCGTGTTCCATGCCGTCGCCACCCTGGGGGGCGTGGTCACGACCATCAACCCGACGTACACGGCGGGCGAGGTGGCCCACCAACTCGCCGACTCCGGCGCCACGGTGCTGGTCACCATCCCGCAATTCCTCGACGTCGCCCACCAGGCCGCGGCCGCTTCGGGGGTCGAGGACATCATCGTGCTCGGAGATGCAGACGGAGGTCGGCCGCTCGCTGAGCTGCTGGCGGCCGAGCCGGTCTTCCAGGTCGACGTCGACCCGCACAGCGATGTGGTCGTGATGCCCTACTCGTCGGGAACGACCGGCCTCTCCAAGGGCGTCATGCTCACCCATCGCAACCTCGTTGCCAATGTCGTCCAGGCAGACGCCGCGGTCGGCCTGGCAGAGGAGGACGTCATCGTGGCGGTCCTCCCGTTCTTCCACATCTACGGGATGCAGGTCCTCATGAACGGGATCCTCGCATCGGGAGGGACGGCCGTGACCCTTCCGCGGTTCGATCTCGAGCAGTTCCTCCAGTCGCTCCAGGACCACCGGGTGACGCGGGCCTACGTGGTGCCGCCCATCGTGCTGGCGCTCGCCAAGCACCCGGTCGTCGACCGATACGACCTCTCGGCGCTCGATCTCGTGTTCTCCGGCGCGGCGCCCCTCGGCGCCGACCTGGCGAGCGAGGCCAAAGCTCGGATCGGCGCCGAGGTCGTCCAGGGATACGGGCTCACCGAGACGAGTCCGGTGACCCACGCCACCCCGCGCGGGCAATACCGGGCGGGCTCCATCGGGATCGTGATCCCGAACACAGAGGTCAGGGTCGTTGACCCTGTGAGCGGGGAGGATCTCGAGGTAGCCGAAGACGGAGAGATCTGGATCAGGGGGCCCCAGGTGATGAAGGGATACCTCAACAACGAGGAAGCCACCGCGGCGACCATCGACCCGGAAGGATGGCTGCACTCGGGAGACATCGGCCACGTCGACGAGGACGGGCATTTCTACATCGTCGACCGGCTCAAGGAGCTCATCAAGTACAAGGGGTTCCAGGTGGCTCCGGCCGAGCTGGAGGCGCTGCTCCTCACCCACCCGGCCGTCGCAGACGCCGCCGTCATCGGCGTGCCGGACGACGAAGCAGGCGAGATCCCCAAGGCCTTCGTCGTGATCAGACCGGAATGCCAGGTGACGGGGGACCAACTCATGGCTTTCGTCGCCGAGAACGTCGCCTCGTTCAAGCGAGTCAGGGAGCTCGACGTCGTCGACGCCATCCCCAAGTCGGCGTCGGGCAAGATCCTCCGCAGGGTCCTGCGCGACCAGGAGCGTGAGCGGGCTGGCTGAGCACGACACACCCGCTCTGGCGTCACTGCGGGCTGCCGGTATCCACCACGAAGTGGTTCGCACCGGTCCCGTGACAGGTGTCGAGGAGGCCGCCGCCGCCCGGGGCATCCCGGTGGCGGCCCTCGTCAAGTCGATCGTCGTGCGCATCGGAGACGACCGGTACACCTTCGTGCTCGTCCCCGGCGACCGAGTCATC
Organism: Acidimicrobiia bacterium; assembly: GCA_036396535.1. Classification (NCBI taxonomy): domain Bacteria; kingdom Bacillati; phylum Actinomycetota; class Acidimicrobiia; species Acidimicrobiia bacterium. The sequence goes on from DASWKR010000065.1 coordinate 89,041, forward strand.
GATTGGGCCAAGCTGCGCGCCCATCTCGGGGTGCGCCGTGCATCGCTGCCCAACGCAGACGAGGCGCTCTCCGTCACCGGGTACGAGCGCGGCGCGATAACCCCGTTCGGCTCGACGCGGGCGTGGCCCGCCGTGGTCGATGCCACGCTTCTCGAGCATCCCGTCGTGTCCCTCGGCGGAGGCGCCCACGGCGTGTCGGTGAGGGTCAGCCCGTCCGACGTGGTCGCCGGGCTCGCAGCGGAGGTCGCCGACGTCACCGCGCCCGCGTGAGAGGTGACCTGTACCCTCCGGCCGGCGGCAGCAGCACGGCGCCGGACGGCATGACGGGGCATGGTGATCGGCGGGTGGGCGCAACTCCGGCCATCGCCGAGCCCGGGCACATGCTCAGGGGGCTCCTCGCCGAGGAGGGCGTCCACGAGCTCTGCACGCTCGCCGGATCGGTCGGCGTCATGGCTCTCCACGGAGGTTTGGAGGCGGGCACGTGGGAAGCGGCGCGCCGTTGCGCATCTAGGATCGGCGCCAGCACCTACGCAGTCGTGCAGCCGGACGGCCTCCGCTGGCACGTCCCGTCGTTCCAGTTCGACACGGCAGCGAGTGCGACGCTGCGACGATTCGTCCGCCACGTCTCGGTGGCCGTCTCGTTCCACGGCTTCGGGCACCCAGACCTCGACGGAGCCGTGCTCGTCGGCGGCTCGAACCGAACGCTCGCAACGGCGATCGGAGCAGCCATCGACGGGACAGGCAGGGCGACCGCCGTCACCGACATCTCGTCGATACCGAGGCGCCTGAGGGGACTCCACCCCAAGAACCCGGTCAACCTGCCGAAACATGGCGGCGTGCAGCTCGAGCTCTCGCGCCGTGCGAGGTCGGGCGGCGCCGAGCTCCACATCGCCGACGCCGTCGCCTTCGCCATCGCCGAGGAGCTTCCTTCACTCGAGTGACGCCGCGGCGCCTCACGGCGCCGCGCCGCGGGCGAGCACTACGCTCCCGGTCGCATGCTGGCGTTTCACGAGGCGTGGTTCTACGTGGCCGTCCTGGCGACGGGAGTGGTCGGGCTGTGGGGGGTCGCCCTCGGCGCGATGAAGTCAGAGCCGGTGCGGTGGTTCACCCTTGCCCGCAACGCGGCAATCGCGGCGATGCTCGTCCAGATCGGCGCCGGGCTCGCCGTCTACGGGCAAGGCCGCAGGCCCGGCAACGGCTTCCACGTGTTCTACGGCGTGGTCATCGCCATCACGCTCAGCTTCGCATACGTCTACCGCGCCCAGCTGGAGCGCCGGCCCGCCCTCGGCTACGGGCTCCTGTTGCTCTTCGTGATGGGTCTCGGCCTGCGTGCCTGGGCCAACGTCAACTGATCTGGTCTTCGTCACGGTGGGCCATCGCAGGCGAGGACCGGCTCCCGCCGGACACCGTTACCTCTTAGCATGCGCCCCGTTCACGCGAGGAGGGTTCATTCGTGCTTCTCGAAGGAAAACGCCTGCTGATCACCGGCGTCCTCACCGACGACTCGATCGCATGGCATACGGCGAGGGTCGCCCAAGAGGAGGGCGCTGCGATCCTGCTCACGGGGTTCGGCCGGGGGCTGCGCCTCACCGAGCGGGCCTCGAAGAGGCTGCCGGTCGAGGCCGAGGTCGTCGAGCTCGACATCAACGACCCGGCACACATGGATGCGCTCGCCTCGAGGATCGACGAGCTCTGGGGGGCGATCGACGGTGCCTTGCACGCCATCGCCTTCGCTCCCGATGACGCCCTCGGCGGCAACTTCCTGGCGACGCCTCCCGAAAGCGCCAGCACCGCCTTCTTGACCTCGGCCTACTCGTACAAGACGCTGGCGGTCGGGCTCCGTCCCCTCATGCAGAGGGCAGGCGGCGGATCGCTGGTGACGCTCGACTTCGACAACACACAGGCGTGGCCGGCGTATGACTGGATGGGAGTCGCCAAGGCCGCCCTCGAGGCTGTGACCCGTTATCTGGCGCGCGACCTCGGGGCCGACAGGATTCGGGTGAACGCCGTGTCGGCCGGGCCCCTGACGACGGTCGCCGCCAAGTCCATTCCCGGTTTCTCCGTCTTCCAGGACGTCTGGTCCGGCAGAGCTCCGCTCGGATGGGACTCTGCCGACCCGGAGCCCGTCGCCAAGATGGTGGCGGTGCTGCTGTCCGACTTCGCGCCGATGACGACCGGTGAGATCGTGCACGTCGATGGGGGCTTCCACGCCATCGCGACGGCTTCGAGCTGATCCCGTCAGTCCGCCGGGACCCCGGCAGACGGCTCCTCGCTGCGGCTCACGGTGCCTGCCCGCACGGGCAGCGCCACGGTGAACGTCGCCCCACCACCCACGGTCGGCTCGAACCAAGTCCGGCCGCCCATCGCTTCGCTGAGCCCGCGCACGATCGAGAGGCCGAGGCCGGTGCCGCCGTAGCCGCGGGTCTCACGGCGCTCGATCTGAGTGAACCTGTCGAAGATGTGCTCGTGGTGCTCATACGGGATGCCGGGGCCGTGGTCGATCACCGAGAGGTACACCTCGCTGCCCCGCAGCCTTGCCTGGACGTCGATCGTGACCCGCGGGGCGTACTTCAACGCGTTGTCGATGAGGTTCGTGACGATGCGACGCAAATGGCCCGGGTCGACGCGGATCTCGTCGATGGCGGGGTCGACGAGCACCGTCGCCCATTGCCTGGCGCCCGGGACGTCGCTGATGATCTCTTCGATGAACGAAAGCAGCTTGACCGCCTCCGGCCTGACCGGCAGGGCGCGGTTGTCGAGGCGGGATACGACCAGCAGGTCCTCGATGAGGGAGCGAAGCCGATCGGCCTGACGCTCTGCGGTGCCGAGCAGCTCCTGGGCATTCGGGTCGCGTGGCGCCAGCTCGGGCCTCTGGAGCGTTTTGAGCGACCCGATGATCGAGGTGAGCGGCGTCCGCAACTCGTGACTGACGACCGACACGAAGTCCGTCTTGAGCTGGGCGAGCTCCGCCATCTTGGCACTCGTCTCCTTGGCTTCCTCGTAGCGGGCCAGCTGGTTGAGCACCAGAGCAGACGGTCCGGCGAGCGACTCGAGCTGCCTGGCGTCCTGTTCGTCGAACTGGCCCTCGAGCTTGTCTGCGACCGCGAGCACGCCGAGCGACCGCGACTCGAGCTGCAGGGGAACCGCGAGCAACTGCGTGGCGTGCAGCTCGGTGAGGAACTCGCCGAGCTTGCTCCGGTTGACCGCGTTGTCGATGAGGGGCGACCCACCGGTGAACACTCGCTGCAGCGGGCCGGGATCCGAGAGCTGGAGCTTGTAGCTGCCGGTCTTCACCGTGTGGCCCGCCACCCAGAGGGGAGACATCACCTCAAGCTGCTCCTGCTTGGGCCGGTAGAGGAGGACGAAGCCGGTCCTGGCACGAACCGTGGCGGCCACCCTGCCGACGATCTCGGGGAGCACCTCGGCGAGGTTGCGTCCGATCCCGATCGTGCGCGAGAGGTCGTAGAGCTGGGTGAGCTCCCCCTCGTGCTGCGCCAACTCCTTCTCTCGGCTGCTGAGCACCTCGAGGCGCTTCGCCGTCGAGCGCATCATGGTGCGCAGCCCCCTGGCCGCCACGAGCATGAGCAGCGCGGTGAGGACGAACGCCGAGATTCGCAGGGTCAACGCCCCATCTCGCGGCCCGGTGGCATCCGAGACGAGGGCCGTCACGTACCCGATGAGGGCAAGCCCGCTGACGAGGAGGAGCACGATCGGGCTCACCAGGATCGCAGAGGCGAACACGACGGGCGCCAGGAACGCTGCCGCGGTCGCCTCGCCGGCCGAGAGGCCTTGGACGACCAAGGTTCCGGCGACCGCAAGCCCGCACCAGAACAGGACGACGTGATCGCTCCATCTCGTGGCGAGCAGCCGCCGCCACGGGATCACGGAGACGATCAGGGCTCCGCCTCCGAGTATCGAGAGCGGCATGTAGACGGTGGCGTCGTCGAGGCCTGCATTGCGCCAACCCGTGTAGGCGAAGGCGGCGAGCGCCAGCCACGATGCCCCGAGGCCGAGCCTGACGACTCGAACCCGGTAATCGATGAAGGGGTCGCGGTCAGCCATGCCTCTCGGGCTATCGGAGGATCCTGCAGGCAACGGTAACCTCTCCCGTGATGGCCCGGGTACTTCTCCTCTTCGGCGGCCGCTCGGCCGAGCATGAGGTTTCCTGCGTATCTGCCGTCTCTGTTGCTGACGCCCTTGCCGAGGGTGGACACCGCGTCATCCCGGTCGGAATCGACAGATCTGGTGACTGGTTCCTGGCCGATGCGGGCGAGCGTCCCCTGCGGGCCGAGGGTCGGAGGGTGACGCTCTCACTGCCGGGGGGGTCGCTCGTGTCCGGTGAGGACGAGGTCGGCTTCGACGTCGCCTTCCCGGTCCTGCACGGTCCATACGGCGAAGACGGCCGCATCCAGGGTGCATTCGACATGGCCGGGGTGCCGTACGTCGGCTGCGGCGTCCTCGGGAGCGCCGTGGCGATGGACAAGGACGTCGCCAAGCGGCTGGCACGCGACGCCGGGATAGCGACGACCCGGTGGCAGATGGTGCGGCACGCCGATCTCCGGGACGACGCGCCGGCGGTCGTCGACGAGGTCGCCGGGCTGCTCGGCTTTCCGGTCTTCGTCAAGCCCGCAGAGCTCGGATCCTCCATCGGTGTCGCCAAGGCATCGACAGACGCCGAGCTCAAGGATGCGTTGCTGCGGGCATTCGAGCTCTCCGACAAGGCGCTCGTGGAGGAGACCGTCACAGGGAGGGAGATCGAGGTCGGGGTGCTGGAAGGTCCGCGGGCCTCGGCGCCGGGCGAGATCGTGATCGAGGCGGAGTGGTACGACTACGAGGCCAAGTACAACGACGATGCGAGCCGTTTCGTCGCTCCGGCGAGACTGACGCGCTCCCAGGTGGCGACGGTCCAACAGCTCGCCTGCCGGGCGTTCGAGGCGCTCGAGTGCCGGGGCCTGGCGCGGGTCGATTTCTTCTTCGAGAAGCCGGGCCGCGGCTTCATACTCAACGAGGTCAACACGATGCCGGGATTCACGCCCATCTCCGGGTTTCCCCTCATGTGGCAGGCCTCAGGGATGAGCTACCCGGAGCTGTGCAACGAGCTCGTCGAGCTGGCGCTCGGCGGTTGACCTCTCCCTCGTGAGCCGGACCAGGCCGAGTCGCCGGTCGGGTGCGATTCAGAGCCGGACGACGGGACAGGTGAGGGTACGGGTGATGCCTTCGACCGCCTGGATGCGCGCCACCACGAGCTTTCCGAGCGAGTCGACGTCGTCCGCCTGGGTGTGGACGATGGCGTCGTACGGTCCGGTCACCGACTCGGCAGACGTCACCCCGGGAATGGTCGCGATCTGGGCGGCCACGGTGGCCGCCTTGCCGACCTCGGTCTGGATGAGGATGTATGCCTCGACCACGTGCGATCCCTTCTTTTCGTGGATCCTACCCGGGCGGCGACTCGGGGTGCCGGCTCAGTATCCGTCCGAGCCGAACCTCAACCGGTAGGCGTACGGGTTGCCGTCGGCGTCTTGGACGTCGAACACGACGCGCTGGCCCTGTCTGAGTGTCCGAAACAGCGAGCCCGAGAGCGAGCCCGGCCGCAGCAGCACCTCGCTGCGATCGTCGTCGCGCACGATGATGCCGAAGCCGGTGGCGGGGTCGTACAGCTTCACGACTCCCTGCACCGCTTCACACCTTCTCGATCTTGCCGGCCTTGATGCACGACGTGCACACCCTGGCGCGACGTGAGTTGCTGCCGTGCTTCACGCGCACCTTCTGGATGTTCGGGAGCCAGCGGCGGCTGGAGCGCTTGTGTGAGAAGCTCACCTGCTTGCCGACCCACGGCTCCTTGCCGCACACCTCACAGCGATATGCCACGAAGGGACCTCCTGGGGAGGCGGCATCGTAACACGGGCACGGGATCGGGCAGCCGGACACCTGAGGTTCCAGGCGCGCATCCACGTCGTCGTATCCTGCCGGCCATGACCGCCACGGGCACCACGAGCCGGAGCCTGGCGTACCTCGCAGGTGTGCCGGCCGAACGGGTGAAGGGGATCGGACCGCGCTCGGCCAAGAAGCTCGGCGACAACGGCATCCACTCGGTCGCCGACCTCCTGTTGCACGTTCCCCGCCGGTATCTCGACCGCTCGCAGCTGTTCGACCTGGCGAGCGTGCCGCTCGGCGAGGAGGTGACCGTCGGCGGTACCGTTCTCGCGGTCGAGCTCAGACGCCTCTCGAAGAACAGGAAGCGCACCAGCGCCCGCATCTCCGACGGGACGAACCTGCTCACCGTCACCTGGTTCAATCCCTACGTCAAGGTCGCCAAGGGCGCCGACGTCGTGCTCTCCGGCAAGGTGGAGCGATTCAGGGGCCGCCTCCAGATGTCGAACCCCGACATCGACACCCTCGACCCAGACTCGCTGTTGATCGGCCGGGTGGTGCCGATCCACCCAGCCGTCGGCGGCCTCTCGCCGACGAAGATCAGGAGCGCCATCGCCAACGCCCTGCCGAGAGCTCGGCCGATCGAAGACCCGCTGCCTCGGGGAATGGTCGAGCGCCTCGGCCTCATGGAACGTGACGCCGCCATCGGGATGGTGCACTTCCCCGATGAGGCTTCGGACGCATCCCGCGCCAGGGAGCGCCTCGTGTTCGACGAGTTGTTCCGGCTCGAGGTGGCGCTGGCGCTCCAGAAGCACCGACAGATCGAAGGGTCGGTGGGGATCGCCCACGACGGCGACGGGACACTTGCTGCCGCCTTCCTCGATGCGCTGCCTTACAGCCTCACCGGCGCCCAGCGGCGGGCGATCGAGGAGCTCGACGCCGACATGACGCAGGCCCACCCGATGCACCGCCTCCTCCAGGGGGAGGTGGGGTCGGGGAAGACCGTGGTCGCCGCAGCGGCTCTCCTCACGGCAGTCCAGGGAGGGCACCAGGGGGCGGTGATGGCGCCGACGGAGGTTCTCGCCGTGCAGCACTACCTCGGGCTGCGCGACCTGCTCGAGGAAGCGGGGCTCGACCCGCCGCGTCATGATCCGTCGGCTCCCGAGGGCATGGTGAGCCTCTTCGGAGGCGAGACGGCGGATGGCCCCGTCGTTCGCCTCGCCCTCCTCACGTCGAGCAGCGCCGAGGTGAACTTCGTCGCCGCGGGTGCGGCGCGCCGAGCAGACGTCATTCGCTGGATCGCAGATGGGATGGTGGACCTCGTGGTCGGGACCCACTCGCTCATCCAGGATGCGATCGAGTTCGCGGGGCTCGGGCTCGCAGTCGTCGACGAGCAGCATCGCTTCGGGGTCCACCAGCGGGTACAGCTCAAGGAGAAGGCGGACGGGTACGCCCCCGACGTCCTCATCATGACGGCGACGCCCATCCCGAGGACGCTGTCGATGACGCTCTACGGAGACCTCGACGTGTCGGTCCTCGACGAGATGCCGCCCGGGCGCCTGCCGTGCCGCACGAGGCACGTTCGGCCGGCCGATATCGCCGAGGTCTACGACCTCATCCGCCACGAGGCCGGGGCGGGCCGCCAGGCGTTCGTGGTGTGCCCCCTCGTCGAGGACAGCGACAAGCTCGAGGCTGCATCGGCGACCGCCGAGCATGAGCGCCTCTCGTCGATCCTCGCCCCGCTCCGGGTGGGTCTGATGCATGGCCAGCTTCGGCCCTCCGAGAAGGAAGACGTGATGCGGCGCTTCCGCCGCGGGGAGCTGGATGTTCTCGTGGCGACGACCGTGATCGAGGTGGGCATCGACATCCCGAACGCCACCGTGATGGTGATCGAGGACGCCGACCGGTTCGGCCTCAGCCAACTCCACCAGCTGCGGGGGCGGGTCGGGAGAGGAAGCGACCAGGCAACGTGCGTCCTCGTCGCCGATCCGTCGACCGACGTCGGAGAGCAGCGGATCGCTGCCATGGTGGCGACTACGGACGGATTCCGCCTCGCCGAGGAGGACCTGCGCATCCGCGGGCAGGGGACGGTGTTCGGGGCGAGGCAGGCAGGCCTCAAGGACCTCAAGCTCGCCGACATCCTGCGCGACGCCGAGACGCTCGCGGTGGCGCGCCGCGAGGCGTTCGCCCTCGTTGCGTCCGACCCCGACCTGCGGGGGTCCGCCCCCGTCGCCGAGGAGGTGCGGGCCATGCTCGGCGCCGACGTGGAATGGCTCTTCAAGTCGTGACGCCGGGATGAGGATCATCGCGGGACGTGCCAAGGGGCGCACTCTCGCCTCGCCGAGAGGGCCGGCGACCAGACCGCTGACCGGGCGCGCCAGGGAGGCGGTGTTCTCGTCACTCGGCGACTCGGTCATCGGCGCCACCGTCCTGGACGCCTACGCGGGGACCGGCTCGATCGGCCTCGAGGCGCTCAGCAGGGGCGCCGTCTCCGCCGTCTTCATGGAGCGGTCGAGGTCGGCGCTGGCGGTCATTCGGCGGAACGTCGAGCGAGTCGGCCTCGGCGGGACGATCGTGCCCGGCGACGTCGTCGCCAGCCTCTCGGCGGACGCCAACACGTACGACTTCGCCTTCGTCGACCCCCCCTACGACACGGGGAACCCCGAGGTCGAAGCCGTCCTGGCGGCGATGGAAGGGCGCCTCGGGCGCGGGGCGTGGGTCGTCGTGCACAGGCGGACGGGAACACCGCTCCCGGCGCCTCCCCCATTCCTCCGGCTCGTCGACCGGCGACGCTACGGTGATGGCGAGGTGTTGCGGTTCGTGGAGGAGCAGCCTTGATCTCCGCCCTTGTCCCCGGGAGCTTCGATCCGCCGACGAAGGGTCATCTGGACATCGTCGAGCGTTGCGCGGGGATCTTCGATCGCGTCGTGGTGGCCGTCGTCAGGAATCCCGGGAAGTCGGCGCTCTTCACCGCCGAGGAGCGCATGGATCTGCTGGCCGAGTGCTGCAAGTCGTGGACCAACGTCGAGGTGGCGGCGTTCTCGGGCCTCCTCGTCGACTTTGCGTCGGAGCAGGGAGCCAACGTGATCGTGAAGGGCCTCCGGGCCGTGACGGACTTCGAGTACGAGATCCAGATGTCGCAGATGAACCGTCACCTGTCGGGGATCGTGACGCTCTTCGTGGCGACGAAGCCGGAGTACGGCTACCTGTCGTCATCCCTCGTCAAACAGGTCGCCGAGCTGGGAGGGGCGGTCGGCTCGCTCGTTCCCGAGGTCGTGGCGACGGCGCTCACGGAGAAGTTCTCCCGATGACGGACGACCCGATGCAGGAGGAGCCGCGCCAGGAGGAGCCGCCAGAGGAGGAACCGAAGAAGCCGCCCCCGATACCAGGCAGGATCCTCGACATCGTCGACGATCTCCTCGTCATGGTGGAGGAGGCGAGGCCGGTCCCGCTGTCGAGCGCCATCCGCATCGACCGTGACCAGCTCATCTCCCGCCTCCATGAGCTCCAGGAGATCCTCCCCGACGAGCTCAGGGCGGCGCGTTGGATGGTGCGCCAGCGCGAGACATATGTCGCCCGGACGAACGAGAAGGCCCGCACGATGCTCGCCAAGGCCAAGGCGAAGTCGGAGGACCTCGTCGCCGACTCCCACATCGTCCAGGAGGCCGTCGAAGAGGCCAACCGACTCGTGCGCAACGCCGAGAAGGACGCCGAGCGCATCCGGCTCGAGGCAGAGGATCACGCCGAGCGACGGCTCGCCGAAGCCGAGGCGGTGCTGGGAGAGCTGCTCCGCTACGTTCAGGAGGCGCGCGCCGAGCTCCACGAGGCGCTGCCGGCGCCCATCGAGGCCCCGGTGGGGGAGTGACCGCACTGAAATAGAATCGGCTCGTGACCGCCGCGAACCACTTCATCGTCCCCGTCGCCGACCTGATGCGCCATCACGGATCATCCCGCCACGTCACGGTCGAAGCACCCGTCGATTGGCATGTCGAGCTCTCCGGCGTCCGGCCGGATCCTCCCCTCGTTGCCGGCCTCACCGCAACACGCGTCACCGGGGGGATCCTCTTCAGGGGTGAGGTCGCCGTGACGGTCGACCACTCCTGTCACCGCTGTCTCGAGCCGAGTGAGGAGGTGATCGTCGTCGAGGTCGCTCAGCTCTACTCCGATCGGACCGACCCGGACGGTGAGGACTACTCACTGGACCGTGATCTCGCCGACCTCGAGCCGATGCTCCGCGACGAGGTCATGCTGGCCATGCCGCTGTTGCCGACGTGCGACCCCGAGTGCCCGCAACTTGTTGAAGGTCTCGGAAGCGACTTGAATATCGAGGCATCCGCCGGCGAGCCTGGCGGGGCTTCTCCTTTCGCCGTGCTCAAGGACCTGCTCGGCGATTGACGCGGAAACGAGGTACCGATGGCGGTTCCCAAGAAGAAGATGTCGCGGTCGCGAACGCGGCGGCGCAAGGCGAACTGGAAGGTGAGCGCACCGCACACCATCCCGTGCGATCGTTGCGGCGCGCCTCACATGTCACATCGCGTCTGCGCCAATTGCGGCTCATACAAGGGCCGCGAGATCATCGCCGTCAAGTGACCTTCCGCTGATGCCGCGTATCGCCGTCGATGCCATGGGCGGGGATCACGCACCCCGCGAGGTCGTGCTCGGAGCCGTAGACGCGGCAGAGGCGGGCCACGACATCGTTCTCGTCGGCGACAGGTCGAGGATCGAGCTCGTGCTCGGCGAGACCGGCGCCGACGTCGCCATCGCAGACGCCTCCGAAGTCATCGAGATGGGCGCCGACGCCGCCAGTGCCATACGGGAGCGAAAGGACGCCTCGATCTCGGTAGCGGCGCGCCTCGTCTCGTCGGGCGAGGCGGCAGCCCTGGTATCCGCCGGGTCCACCGGCGCTGCCATGGCGGCCGCCTCTTTCCTCATCGGGCGGATCGACGGGGTGTCTCGTCCCGCCATCGCCTCGATGTTCCCAGGGGGAAAGATCGTCCTCGACTCGGGCGCCAACCTGTCCTGCCGGCCCGAGCACCTCGTGCAGTTCGCGGTTATGGGCGCCGCCCTGGCGGCGACCAAGCTCGGGATCGACCGCCCGAGGGTCGGGCTTCTCAACATCGGCGAGGAAGCCGGCAAGGGTCGCGACCTGGAGCGGGAGGCCTATCCGCTCCTCGCCGAGGTCCCGTCCATCGAGTTCGTCGGCAACGTCGAGGGGCGCGACGTCGGAAGCGACCGTGTCGATGTGATCGTCTCGGACGGGTTCACAGGCAACGTCCTGCTCAAGACGGCGGAGGGAGCAGCCAAGCTCCTGCTCGGCCTCGTCGTAGAGACGCTCTCGGGACCGGAGCTGGCCGACAAGATGGCCGCCATCGTCCCGGCGCTCGGAGACGTGCGCCACCGGCTCGATCCCGAGAGCTACGGAGGGGCGCACCTCCTCGGCACGATGGGCGTCGTCGTGATCGCCCATGGATCCTCGTCGAGGCGCGCCGTCGCCAACGCCATCGGCATGGCTTCGGACGAAGCGGCCCACGGCCTCGTGGAGCGCATCACCAGGGACATCGGCGCGGTTCACTCACTCGCGGGCGCATGACGACCCAAGAGGCGAGCCTCACGGCGTTCCAACAAGCGCTCGGCTACACGTTCGACGACACCGACCTCCTTCGTCGGGCGCTCATGCATCGCTCATACGCCTCCGAGCACACGATCGACGACTCGTACGAGCGCCTCGAGTTCCTCGGAGACGCCGTGCTGCAGCTCGCAGTCACGAGGTACCTGTTCGTCGAGCACCCGGAGCTCTCCGAGGGCGAGATGGCCAAGGTGCGGGCAGCCGTGGTCAACGAGAGAGCGCTGGCGGTGCTGGCACGCCGGTTCGGGGTCGGGGACGTGATACTCCTCGGGAGGGGAGAGGACATGACGGGGGGACGCGACAAGAGCTCGATCCTCTCGGACGTCGTCGAGTCGGTGCTCGGCGCCTTGTACGTGGAGGCGGGATTCGAGAGGGCGGCGACCGTCATCATGTCGCACTGGGCGGAGTTGGTCGAGGACCGAGCCGAGGAGCCGGGGAGGCGCGACTACAAGACCCGCCTCCAGGAGGAGCTCGCCAGGAGGGGGCTTCGCCCGGTCTACGAGGTCGACATGGCGGGCCCCGAGCACCGGAAGCACTTCACGGCCAAGGTGTACGTGAATGGCTCGGTCCTCGGGTCGGGAGATGGCACGTCGAAGAAGCGTGCCGAGCAGGCGGCCGCCCGGGACGCCTCCTCTCGTCTCGACGCGGCCCAAGATGCCTGAGCTCCCCGAGGTCGAGGCCACCCGCAGGGCGATTGCCGGCGAGCTCACCGGCAATCGCGTCTCCCTCGTCGAGGTAGGCCGCGACAGGATGCTCCGCCGCCAGGAGCGGCCCGGGGACTTCGCCGAGCGGCTCTCCGGAAGGCGGATCGAGCGGTGGAGGCGCCACGGCAAGTTCCTCATCGCCGACCTCGAGGGTGACGTGGCGTGGGTCACCCATCTCGGCATGTCGGGACGCGTCCAGTTGGCCGGGCCGGCGGAGGCCAGGGTGGCGCACACGAACGTCGTGGTCGCCACGGAAGGCGGGACCGAGTTCCGCCTCGTCGACCCGAGGACCTTCGGATTCGTGGCCGCCTATCTCCCCGACGAGCTGGCGGCTTCTCCCGTGGGTCGCCTCGGTCCGGATGCCCTCGATGCGCTGCCCTCGGCCCGGCAGCTCGGCGTGCTCCTCCGAGGGAGGTCGGTCCCGATCAAGCCGGCGCTGCTCGATCAGCGGATCGTCTCCGGCATCGGGAACATCTATGCGGACGAGGCGCTCAGCAGGGCTGCCATCTCGCCGCACCGGCCCGCCGGGTCGCTCGAGACCGCCGAGCTGTCCCGCCTGCGCCGATCGATCGCAGACACGTTACAGATGGGGCTCCGTTGGGGCGGCACGTCGCTCGATGATCTGGCATACCTCCTCCCGGACGGCGCGACGGGGGACTACACGAGGCGTTTGCGCGCCTACGGCCGGGAGGGCAAGCCGTGCCGCCGCTGCGGCCTGCCCATCCGCAGAGACGTACTCCGGCAGCGCAGCACGTTCTGGTGCGAGGGCTGCCAGCGCTGAGCGGGCGCTCCCACACAGGGGCTCCGTAATCCCAGCCCTGTAATTCGTCGCTGGTACACTGCCGCCGCCTTGCTGCTCAAGACGATCTCACTTGCCGGCTTCAAGTCGTTCGCCGACAGGACCCGCCTCGAATTCGACGCCGGGGTCAACGTCGTCGTCGGCCCCAATGGCTCCGGCAAGTCCAACATCCTCGACGCCTTGGCGTGGGCGATGGGCACCCAGGCGACACGCCAGCTGCGTACGGAGCGTATGGACGACGTGATCTTCGCCGGGACTGCCACCCGACCGAAGGTCGCCAGGGCCGAGGTCACCGTCACGTTCGACAACCGCGACGGGTTCCTGCCCCTCGACCTGACCGAGGTCGCCCTGACGCGGCGGCTCTTCCGGGACGGCACATCCGAGTACGAGCTGAACGGCACGCAGTGCCGGCTCCTCGATCTCCAGGAGTTGTTGAGCGATGGCGGCGTTGGCCGCCACCAGCACGTCTTGGTGGGGCAGGGCCAGATCGGGGAGATACTCAACGCCAGGCCCGACGAGCAGCGAGCCGTCATCGAAGAGGCGGCAGGCATCACCAAGCACCGTTCCAGGCGGGACCGCTCGGTGCGGCGTCTCGAGCAGACGGCCCAGGACGTAGAGCGGCTCGTCGACATCCTCGACCAGTCGAAGAAGCGCCTCGGCCCGCTGCGCAGGCAGGCGAATGCCGCGCAGCGACACGACTCGGTGAAGGCCGAAGTGCTGGCGTTGCAGCTCTATACCGGTGGCGAGGCGCTGCGGAGGATAAGGGCGAGGATCGAAGTTGCCGCCGCCGAGCACGCCGAGAGGCGCCGAGGCGTATCGACAGACGAGCAGGCACTCGCCGAGGTCGAATCGACACTCGACTCGCTGCGGTCGTCTGCCGGCGCGGTCGGCCTCGAGCTCGAGCGGGCAACGGCGGCGGCCGCCCGGCTGGAGACGACGGCCGAGAGGCTGCAGCGCATCGGGATGGTGGCCAGGGAGCGCCGTTCCGGCCTCGAGAGCCGGCTGGCAGGAGCGGGGGAGCGTCGTCGCGACCTCGAGGTCGAGTACGCCGCACTCGGCGCCGAGCTCGACCGTTCAGGCGCCGACGAACACGAGGCACGGGCGTCGGCCGAGCGCACGGAAGCGATGCTGCAGCAACTCGAGGACGAGGAGCGGGCACTCGCCGAGCAGATCCAGCTCCCGGCAGAGGGCCTGGTCGCCAGCATGCGCGGCGAGCTGCGCTCGCTGGAGTCGGCGTGGGAGCGGGACCGTCGCGAGCAAGAGCAGCTCGCCCATCGCCGCCAGGTCGTACAGGCTCGCCTCGGCGACGAGAGGGGCCGGTCGGCAGGGCTCGACGACGTGATCAGACGCACCGACGTCGAGGCGGCCAAGGCAGGAGACGCCTACGAGACGGCGCGGTCGAGGCGCGCTGAAGCGCAGCGTGGCTTCGAGTCGATCGAATCCGCCAACAGCGAGGCCCAGCTGGCCCTCGCCAGGTCGACGGCCCGTCTCGAAGCGGTCGAGGCTGTCCTCGAGGGGCTCGGCGACCCCTCGGCGCGCCAGGCGGCAGCCGCCCTGGCGGCGATTCGCGGAACGGTGGCGGCCCTGCTCGACGTGCCAGCGAGCATGGCTGCCGCAGTCGACGCCGCCCTCGGCGACTGGAGGAGCGCCTTCGCCGCCCAGGGCCCCTCGGAGCTGCGGAGCGCCGTAGAGCAGCTCAAGTCTGCCGGTCTCGGCGGCGTTGCGTTCGTAGACCCCGCGCCGGTCGGCGACGACCCGCCCGCCAGGGCCGTGGCGCAGGAGTGGGGGGTCGACGCCCTCGTCGATCTGCTCGGACCCTCCGCCGATCACCAAGCCGCCAACGCCCTCCTCGGCGACGTCGTCGTTGTCGAGGGATGGACTGCAGGTTCCGATCTCGTGGCCCGCCACCCGGAGGTGCGCGCCGTCACCCCGGAAGGCGACTACATCACCGAGCTCGGCATGAGGCTCGCCCTGCCGGACGGCGCCGGCCCCGCCGCCCTCGAGGCGGCCGCGGTCGCCGTCGAGATCGCCGAGCGTGAGGCAGCCAGAGCGGCGAGCCTCCAGGCGTCCTCGCGACGGGAGTTCGATCAAGCTCGAGCGCGGGAGCGCGAGGCCCTCGAGGCCCTCGAGGCCCTCGAAGCGCGCTTGGCCGGCAACACGGAGGCCCTCGCCATCTCGGAGCGGGCCTGCACGGAGGCCGAGGCCGAGATCGCCAGGAACGAATCGCGGCGCACCGCCATCGATGAGGCCGCCGAGGCGAGGCAGGAGCGGGCTGGAGAGCTGCGGGCCCGTCTCGCCGAGCTCGAAGGCGAGGAGCGGGTTCGCCAAGAGGCGTTCGAAGCGTTGAGCAGAAGGCGGGTTGAGGTCGCTCGCCGTCGCGACGAAGCCCGCAGGGCCCGCGAGGCGGCTGCCGGCGCTCTCGCAAGGGTGCTCGAGAGACGAGAGATGTTGCAGCGCCGCCACTCGGCGGTCCAGGCCGACCTCGAACACATCGAGACGGCGCCCACGGCGCCGGCCGACGTGGCGCGCCTCGCCGGCGTCGAAGAGCGAGCCCGTTCGGCGGTCGAGATCGTCAGGGAGCACATCGCCGAGCTGCGCCGCAGGCAGCGCGACCTCAGGGAGCGTTCGACCGCTGCAGATGCCCGCCTCGACGGCGCCCGCCAGCGTCAGGACGCTCTGGCGAGAGGCATCGCAGACGCCAAAGAGGCATTGAGCACCCTCGCCGTGGAGCTCGCCGAGCTGCGAGTGAGAGACGAGTCGGTATGCGAGGCGCTGCGGCGCGACGCCGACGCCACCGAGGAGCAGGCGCTCGCCGCGGCCCGGCCGGACGTCGACGAGGACGCCCCCGACCTGAAGGATCTCCTGGCGACGAGGGAGGCCGAGTTGCGCCGCATGGGTCCCATCAACCCGCTGGCAGCCGCTGAGTACGAGGAAGTCGCATCCGAGGCCGAGCTTCTCGAGACCCAGCTCGCAGACCTGGAGGAGTCGCGCACGGAGCTGCGCAAGGTGATCCGCGCCCTCGACGAGGAGATGGCGTCGATGTTCATGGTGGCCTTCGAGCAGATCGCCGCCCTCTACGAGGAGAATTTCGGGCTCGTGTTCCCCGGGGGACGGGGCTCGCTCCGCCTCACCGATCCTGGTCGCCCGCTCGAGACGGGAGTCGAGATCGAGGCGCAGCCCCTCGGCAAGAAGGTCGGCCGCCTCAGCCTGCTGTCAGGGGGCGAGCGTTCGCTTGCCGCCCTCGCCTTCCTGTTCGCGGTGTTCCGGGCTCGCCCGAGCCCCTTCTACGTCCTCGACGAGGTGGAAGCTGCGCTCGACGACGCCAACTTGCGCCGTTTCCTGAGGCTGGTCGACACGCTTCGCAACTCGGCACAGCTCGTGATCATCACCCATCAGCAACAGACGATGGAGGCCGCCGACATCCTGTACGGCGTCACCATGGAGCCGGGAGAGTCCTCGAAAGTGATCGCCAAGCGCCTCGGCGGGCGGCGGGGGGCCTTAGAGTCGCGCACCGCCGGCGCAGCCGACGCGGGGTGACCCCAGCCGGCCGGCCGCCGACTCGCCGAGCCGCCGGAGAACCAGCCAGAGAGCCTGTCCATGGACCCCGTGATCATCGCCATCATCGCCATCATCGTGCTGTTGGCGCTCGGCGCCGCCATGACGACGGCTCGACGGCGGGGCGGTTCCTCTCCCACCCTCGAGAAGAGGGCGGCCGCTCCGGCATCGCCCGAGCTGCGCGAGCGCCTCGACAAGACGCGCCGTGCCCTCGGCGAGCGGCTCGGGGCAGCCTTCGGGCGAGCCCGCCTCGACGACGAGTTCTGGAGCGAGCTCGAGGCGATCCTCATCGGAGCGGACCTCGGCGTCGGTGCGGCCGCCTCGATCGTCGAGCGCGCCAGACGACGCAGCCCCGCCGACGGTGGGGCGGCCCGTGACGCGGTGTCGGGCGAGATGCTCGGACTCCTCGAAGGAAGAGACCGCCGGCTCGACGTCTCCGGATCGCCGGCGGTGGTGCTCGTCGTCGGAGTGAACGGCTCGGGCAAGACGACGACGATCGCCAAGCTCGCCGCCGCGCTGCAAGGTGGCGGCAAGTCGGTCGTACTCGGGGCGGCGGACACCTACCGAGCCGCCGCCGACCGACAGCTCGAGGTGTGGGCGGATCGTGTCGGCGTCGGCATCGTCACCGGCCGACCCGGAGCCGACCCGGCGTCGGTGGCGTACGACGCCCTGCTGGCAGCCAGGTCGGGCAGCGTCGACGTCCTCATCGTCGACACGGCCGGCCGGCTCCAGACGAAGCAGAACCTCATGGACGAGCTCGGCAAGATCGCCCGCGTCCTGCAACGTGACGGCGAGCGGGTGACGGAGGTGCTGCTCGTCATCGACGGCACGACCGGCCAGAACGCGCTGTCGCAGGCGAGGCGCTTCGCCGAGTCGGTCGGGGTCACCGGTATCGTGATGACGAAGCTCGACGGCACGTCCCGCGGTGGCGTCGTCGTGGCCATCGAGCAGGAGCTCGACATCCCGGTCAAGCTGATCGGCGTCGGCGAGGGGGTCGACGACCTCGTGCCATTCGACCCGGCGCGGTTTGTCGACGCTTTGATGGGAAGGTGACGTGAAAGGCGCGGTAGAGCTGATGGCCGACGCCCGCGAGGCGGCGGGGCGGGCGTACGCGCCATACTCGAGATTCCGAGTCGGCGCGGTGGCGATTGCAGAGGACGGCAGGCGATTCATCGGTGTGAACGTCGAGAACGCCGCGTACGGGTCGACGATGTGTGCCGAGGCGACTGCCATCGCGGCCGCGGCGACCGAAGGGGTCCGCAAGATCGACACGGTCGTCGTGGCGTGCCTCGACGCCGACGAGTGCTACCCGTGCGGCAACTGCCGCCAGCTCATGCGCGAGTTCGACGTCGACACGGTCGTCGTCCAGGGACCAGCCGGACCGGTGGAGCACACGCTCGAGAGCCTCTTGCCACACTCCTTCGGCCCGGACGACCTGCCTGGTTGAGCGCCCCGGCGCTCAAGCCCGGGGGCACGGACGCCGATGACATCACGATGGGGCAGCGGCACGAGTTCATCCACGGTTGGCGGAGCACCGCCGGGCGCCTCCTGATCCTCACCCTCGGTTGGCTCCTCTTCGCGGCGGCTGCCGGGGCGGTCGTCGTCGGCTCGGTGCGGGGGAGCACGTCGATACTCGCCGGGGGTTTCGTGTTCGGTGCGGTGGCACGCCTCACGTCGAGCCTGGCACCCGAGCCGCTCCCCGGCCCGCACAAGCACGTGCGGCGCCGCATCGCCAGCATCGCTCGGATCAGCGGCCACGAGCTCCCGACCTGAGACGATCGACCCAGAGGATCTAGCCGGTTCCCGGCTACGGGCTGGCCCGAAGCGCGGCGATGTTCGCGCGTATCAGCGGCGGGCCTTCCAAATCATTGCTGTCGCGGTTGCCGCCGGTATGATGCTCGCGGGCTAGGACAGGGGGCTAGAGGGTGATGGTCGGTACCTCCAAGAAGTTGGGGGCAGTGTTCTTTGCGGCGTTTCTCGCCGTCAGCGCGCTCGTCGTCATCGGGGGTCCGGCGTTCGCCGATCCCGTGCCCTTTCCGGAGCAGCCGCTCGACGGCTGGGACACGAACGGAACCGTGTACGGCGTCAAGATCGTGGGCGACGTCGTCTACCTCGGAGGGCAGTTCACCCAGGTCCGGGCGCCCACGGGTGGCCAGACGCAAGCTCGCACCAACGTGGCGGCCATCAACCGGGTGACCGGGAACATCCTCCCCTTCACCGCCAACGCCAACGGGGTGGTCTACGCCATCGAATCGGACGGGACCCGTCTCTGGATCGGCGGGGCGTTCTCGACGGTCAACGGCACGACCAGGCGCCGAGTCGTCTCCGTCGACCCGACATCCGGCAACGTCGTCGGAGCGTTCAACGTCAACGGCAGCGGGACCGTGTATGGCTTGGCGGTGCGCAACGACACGCTCTACGCCAGTGGCATCTTCACGACGTTCGGAGGCACGACGCAGCGCCGCATCGTCTCGCTGAACGCCACGACGGGAGCCGTGAACGGCGGCTTCGACGCCGACGCCAACGCTCAGGTCCGCGACGTGATCTTGTCGCCCGACGGAAGTCGCCTCTATGCCGCCGGGCAGTTCTCGCAGATCGGCGGCGCCAACCGGATCGGCCTCGCCGCTCTCAACCCGACGACCGGAGCCGCCGTCGCACCGGTGTTCTCCCAGACGGTGAACCTGATCCAGGACATCGACATCAACGAGACGGGCTCCCAGATCTACGGTGCCCTGGCGGGGGCGCCCGCCAACGGCAACCGAGCCGCAGCCTACTCCACGGCGACCGGGGCCAGGCAGTGGGCCCAGCAGGCGATGGGCGACATGCAGGCCGTCGCCTACCACGGCGGCAACGTCTACTTCGGATTCCACGAGGGATTCCGCAACGACCTCTCGGTCCGGGTGCTCGTCGCCGACGCCGGCACGGGCAACCTCGAGAACATCTGGCGGCCGACGGTCGACAGCTTCTTCGGCGTGTGGGCGATCGATGCGACCGTCGGCGCCGCCGCCATCGGCGGGACCTTCACACAGGTCGAAGGGGTCAACACGCGCGGTATCGCCGTGTTTCCGGTGGGCGGTGGCGTCGAAGACGAGGAGCCGCCCTCCACGCCGACGGGCCTGGCGGTGACGGGCGTGACAGGTGACTCGGTCTCGCTCGACTGGAACAACTCGACGGACAACATCGGAGTGCTCGGCTACGACATCCTGGTCGACGGGGTCCTCTCCTCCACCGTCGGCTCGTCGGACGGCACGGTCGCAGGCCTCGACGACGCCACGACCTACCAGTTCCGCGTCAGGGCCCGCGACGCGGCCGGCAACCTCTCGGGGCTCAGCAACGCCGTCTCCGGCACGACGAACTCTGCTCTCGTGAGCGCCGGCGACGTCTGGCGCTACCTCGACAACGGATCGAACCAGGGAACGGCGTGGCGCGAGCCGGGCTTCAACGACGCTTCCTGGGCCTCCGGTCCCGGCCAGCTCGGCTTCGGCGACGGCGACGAGGCGACCGTGCTCGACAACGGCTTCATCACCTATTACTTCCGAAGGACGATCAACGTGCCGGGCTCCGTCCTCGGGGACGCCACCCTCCAGGTGCAGCGCGACGACGGCATCGTCGTGTATGTCAACGGCATCGAGCGGTACCGAAACAACATGCCGGGCGGGGCGGTCGCCTTCAACACGAATGCGAGCGGAACGGTGGCTGGGGCCGCCGAGTCCGCATGGCAGCAGGCGACGATCCCGGGAACCGCCTTCATCGCGGGGGGCAACACGATCGCCGTCGAGGTCCATCAAGCAGGGGCGGGCAGCTCGGATGTCTCGTTCGACATGCAGCTCGGCGCTGCGGTCCAGGCGGGCCCGGCCGACGAGGAGAACCCGTCCGTGCCGCAGAACCTGGCGGTGACCGGCGTGACGCAGTCGACGGTTGGCCTCTCGTGGAGCTCCTCGACGGACAACGTCGGGGTGGTCGCCTATGACGTGTACATGGGAGGCTCGCTCGACGGTTCGTCGGCCGGGACGACATACACGTCCTCGGGCCTCGAGTGGGGGACGGCGTACCAGTTCACCGTGCGAGCCCGCGACGCCGCAGGAAACGTGTCCGGCAGCAGCGGCTCGGTGAATGCCACCACCGACAGCCCGGCGCCCGACAACGAAGTGCCCTCCGTGCCGACGGGGCTGGCCGTGACCGGCGTCACCGCCACCTCCGTCTCGCTCGACTGGAACAACTCGACGGACAACGTCGGCGTGACGGGGTACGACGTACTCCAGGACGGCGTCGTCGTGGGTTCCCCGGCCGCCTCGGCGTACACCGCCACCAGCCTCTCGCCCGGCGAGACATACGAGTTCCGGGTCAGAGCGAGAGACGCGGCCGGCAACGTGTCGGCGGTGAGCGGCGCAGTCAACCCGACCACCACGACGGTGATCGACGGGGAGCTCATCGCCCCGGGATCGGTATGGCGCTACCTGGCGAACGGCTCCGACCAGGGCACTGCGTGGCGGGCGAGCGGTTTCGACGACTCGTCGTGGCCTGCGGGGGCCGCCGAGCTCGGCTTCGGAGACGGCGACGAGACCACTCTGCTACCCACAGGCGCCTTCACGTACTACTTCAGGTCGACCATCGACATCGGAGGGACGCTCTCGGCGGATCCGACGATGCGGATCATCCGCGACGACGGTGCCATCGTCTACGTGAACGGCGTCGAGGTGTGGAGGGACAACATGCCCGCCGGTGACGTCGACTTCATGACGGGTGCCTCGTCGGCCGTCTGGTTCGAGGCGAGATGGGTCGAGGTCACGCTTCCGGCTGCGGCGTTCGCCGGCGGAACGAACACCATCGCCGTCGAGATCCACAACCACACTCTTGGAAGCTCCGACCTGAGCTTCGACTTCGAGCTGACCGCCAACTGACCGAGCCTCACCGCTCGATTGGCCGCCGACCTCGAGGACGGCGCGGGTTCTCGCCGAGAGCCGGTCTCCGAGGTCGGCGTCCGGCTGCACCCCGCCCTCCCACTTCTCGGTACCGGTCGGTGTCTCGCCTACCGGCGCGCCGTATCTGTGGTGTCGCGCCTACCGGCGCGCCGTATGTGTGGTGTCGCGCCTACCGGCGCTCCCGCAACGTGTCGACCAGTGCCGGGACCACCTTGTGGACGTCACCGACGATGCCGAGATCGGCGACACCGAAGATCGGGGCGTCGGGATCCTTGTTGATGGCGATGATCGTGGCCGAGTCCTTCATGCCGACGAGATGCTGCATGGCGCCGGAGATGCCACAGGCGATGTAGACGCTCGGCTTCACGGTCTTGCCTGTCTGGCCCACCTGATAGGAGTACGGCACCCACCCGGCGTCTACCACCGCCCGGGTGCCGCCGACGGCTCCGCCGAGGAGGCCCGCCAGCTCGTCGAGCATGGCGAACTTGGACGGGTCCCCGAGGCCCCTACCGCCCGACACGACGATGTCGGCCGCTTCGAGCTTGGGGCCGGTCGCTTCCTCGACGTGCCGCTCTAGCACCTTCGCCGAGGAGGCATGACCCAGGTCGGGAAGCTCGACCGCGACGACCTGCGGCGCCTCGCCACCTGCCGGCTCGGCGGCGAAGGCCTTGGGCCGCACGACGACGAGTGCCGGAGCTCCTGCCGTGATCCTGGTGACGACCCGGGTGGTCCCGCCGAGGATCTCGTTCGTGACGCGGACCCCGTCGGCGGCGTCGACGTCCGTGGCGTTGGCGAGCACGGGCCGCCCCAGACGGGCGCTGAGCCGCCCGGCGACGTCCCTGTCCGTCGGCGACATCCCGAACAGGATCAGACGGGGGGTCTCGGCTGCGGCGATCTCGGCGAGGGCGGCGGCGGCCGCCGCTCCCGGGAGGGCGTCCCCTGTATCGAGGTGGTGAACCT
Source organism: Acidimicrobiia bacterium (assembly GCA_036396535.1). Taxonomy (NCBI): domain Bacteria; kingdom Bacillati; phylum Actinomycetota; class Acidimicrobiia; species Acidimicrobiia bacterium. Next base: position 111,478 of record DASWKR010000065.1, read on the forward strand.
TGTGCGCCCCGTGGGCGCCGTATGCGGCGAATGCTCCATCGTCGCCCTCTCCGGCGTGGAAGACGGCGACGGGACCCCAAGACCTGGCCTTGGAGATCGCCTCGAGAGCGGAAGACGCTGGTCCCTCGCCGGTCGCCTCTGCGAAGACGATGGTGGTCATGGTCACACCACCTTGAGCTGCTCGAGGAGGGCGACGATCCGCTCGTGGCCCGTGCCGTCGTCCTCGTGGACCGCCCCCGCTTGCCTCGCCGGGACCGGGGTCACGGACTCGATGACCTGCTGCGCATCGGCGGTGACGCCCAGGTCACCAGTCGTCAGCTCCGTCACCGGCTTCTGCTTGGCCTGCATGATCCCCTTGAACGTCGGGTAGCGCGGCTCGACGGCTCCAGCCGTGACGCTGATGACGGCCGGCATCGAGGCGACCACGACGTCGTAGCCGCCCCTCGTTTGCCGTTCGATCGTCACCTGGTCGCCGACCACCTCCACCTTGCGGGCGAAGGTCAGCGAGGGCACTCCGAGGATCTCGGCGATCTGCTGCGGCACGACACCCGTGTAGCCGTCCGTCGACTCCGTGCCCGCGATCACCAGGTCGAAGCCGGCGCGATCGATCGCGGCGGCGAGTGCCCGCGCCGTCGTCAAGGCGTCGCTGCCTCGCAGCTGCTCGTCCTCGATGAGGACTGCCTCGTCGACCCCCATCGCCAGCGCTTGGCGTATCCCCTGGAGCGTGCCCCGAGGCGACATGGTGAAGATCGTGACGGTTGCATCGCCGCCTGCCGCCTCTGCGATCTGGAGGCCGACCTCGATGCCGTAGCGGTCGGTGTCGTCGAGCACCTGCTCCGGAGGGCGGTGCACGAAATGGGTCTCCGGATCGAGCGCGTATGGACTGGCGGGATCGGGTATCTGCTTGGCGCAGACGGCGACCTTCATTCGTCACTCCTGTGCTCGTGCCGGACTGGCCCCCGGCGATGTTACGGACCACGGAATGTGGCGAGAAATCACGTCAGCCCGACGAGTCGAGGCAGCAGCTCGTCGAGGAGGTGGGCGAACTTCTCCTTGGCCAGCAGGGCCGTCTCGGTCACCTCGTCGTGACTGATGGGCTGGTCGGCGATGCCCGCCGCCAGGTTCGTGACGAGAGAGATGCATCCCACCTTCACGCCCATGTGTGCCAGCGCGATCGCTTCCGGCACCGTCGACATGCCGACGAGGTCGCCTCCGATCCGCTCGACCATGTCGATCTCGGCCGGCGTCTCGTACGACGGCCCGAGGAACCAGGCGTACACGCCCGTCTTGAACGTGATGCCCAGGTGCTGGGCAACGGCCTCGATCTCGTCGCGGATCTCCTCGGAGTAGACGTCCGAGAGGTCGGGGAAACGAGGGCCGAGGCGCTCGTCGTTCGGGCCGTACAGCGGGTTGCGCCCTGCGAGGTTGATGTGGTCGCGCACCGCCACGAGGTCACCTTGGCGCAGGTACGGGCCGACCCCTCCCGCTGCGTTCGTCAGCAGGACGACGGCACAGCCCGCCAGCGCGGCACACCGTACCCCGAAGACGACGTCGTCCATGTCCCAACCTTCGTATGCGTGCACCCTGCCCGAGAGGACGAGGACCCCGCGGCCCTCGACCTCGACGGAGTGGATGGTGCCTGCGTGGCCTTCGACCTTCGGCACGGGAAAGTGCGGGATCGTGTCGTACGGCACCTCGACGGCGCCCGGCAGCGAGGCGGCGTAGTCGCCCAACCCGCTGCCGAGCACGAGCCCAACGGAATGGCGCTCCCGGTCGGTCGCCTTGGCGATCGCCTCGGCAGCCTCGACGAGTCTCTCGTAAGTCATCTCACCTCTCCGATGATGAGCGGGCCAGGGTCTGCATCCACTCCCACGCCGAGTGCGGCGGTGAGCAGCGGCAGCGCAGCCTCGAACCTCTCCGTGTCGTTGTAGCCGATCCTGGCGAGGGCGTCGCCGTGTGCCACCTCGTCGCCCACCTTGGCGAGCAACTCGATCGAGACCGCATGGTCCACCGAGTCTTCCTTCCGCTGACGCCCCGCCCCCAACGCCACGGCCGCCCTGCCGACGGCGAGGGCATCACACCTCGAGACCACCCCGCTCCGGCCGGCTGTGATCTCGTGGAAACGTCTCGGCTGTGCCAGTAGCGCTGTGTCGTGGATCACCGCCGGATCGCCTCCCTGGGCCTCCACGACCTCGACCAGCTTGTCGAGCGCCGATCCGGTATCGATGGTCGCCTGCAGTCTCGATGAGGCGTCGTCCACGTCGCCGGCGACGCCGCCGAGGAGGAGCATCTCGACTCCGAGCCGCATGGTGATCTCGACGAGGTCGGCCGGACCTTCGCCGCGCAGCACGGCCACCGACTCGGCGATCTCGCAGGCATTGCCGACCGCCCTGCCGAGTGGCTGCTCCATCGAGGTGAGAACCGCCACGGTGGCCGTCCCATTCGAGCTCCCGATGGCGACCATCGTCTCGGCGAGCCTCCTGGCGTCCTCTTCGGCCCGCATGAAGGCCCCGGAGCCGACCTTGACGTCGAGGACCAAGCCGTCGAGGTCCTCGGCGAGCTTCTTCGACATGATCGACGAAGCGATGAGCGGCAGCGACGGCACGGTTGCCGTGGCGTCGCGCAGCGCGTAGATGCGTCTGTCGGCAGGTACGAGAGATTCGGACTGGCCGGCCAGCACGAGGCCGGTCTTCTCGAGTATCGAGGCGAATTCGGGAGGGTCGAGCGCGGTGCGAAAGCCCGGGATCGACTCGAGCTTGTCGAGGGTGCCCCCGGTGTGGCCGAGGCCGCGCCCCGACATCATGGGGACCGCGACTCCGCACGCTGCCACCATCGGCGCCAGAGGGATCGAGACCTTGTCGCCGACCCCTCCCGTCGAGTGCTTGTCGACCTTGGGTGCCGTCACGGCATCGAGGGCGAGTGTCTCGCCCGAGTGGAGCATCGCCTTGGTCCAGGCGGCGAGCTCGTCGGCGTCGAACGAACGCTGGAAGATGGCCATCAGCATGGCCGCCATCTGGTAGTCGGGGACCGCGTCTGCGGTGAACTCGCCGATGATCCACTCGATCTCGTCGGGCCTGAGCGTCCCCCCGTCCCTCTTCCGCTCGATGAGCGAGACCATGCTGTGCCCCATCGTGGCAAGTCTGGCACACGGACGGCGCTCGATCCCGAGCGACTCCTCAGCGGCGGGCGACCCGTCCCTTGGCGACCCGAACCCCTTCCGCCCTGAGGCGCTCGGTGTGCTCCCGCTCGTGTCCTGGGACGAGCCTCCCGCTCGACGCCACCACTCGCCACCACGGGAGGCCATCGACTTCGCGCAGCACGTTGCCGACGGCCCTGGCCGCCCCGGGTCGCCCCGCCTCGGCGGCGACCTCGCCGTACGTGACGACGTCGCCCGGCTCGAGGTTCATGAGAACGGCGATGACCGCTTCGGTGAAGTTCGCCCCGGTGAAGCTCGGCTCGGTCATACCGCCGCCAGGGTCATCACCTGGGAGTGGAGCCCGTCGTCGCCCTCGTTCTCGAGGAATCGCACGTCGGCGACCTCGAAGCCGACGAATCGGAGCGCCGCCAAGCCGGCGTCTGTGAAGAAAGAGAAGAAACGCGCCGGGACGCACCAGTCGTCGGGGATGGTCCCTTCCATGTCGCGCCCGCCCCACACGACGATCAGCAACGATCCGCCCCGCTTCATGACCGGTCGCACACCCGCCACGACATGGGGCAAGTCGCCTTTCGGGACGTGTACGAGGGCGTTGATCGACCAGACACCGTCGAAGAGAGCGTCAGGCAGATCGAGATCGCCGAAGTCACCGACCCTGGCATCGACGCCCCGCAGCCGGCATTGCTCGACGTTCTCGGGCGAGAGGTCGATCGCCGTTACCCGGCCGCCGCGATCCGCCACATAGGCGGCCGCCTGGCCGGTGCCGGCTCCGAGCTCGAGCAGCTTCGGCTTGCCCGGCAGGCCCTCGAGCCACTCGTCGAGCACCCCTGCCCGCCACTCGAGCCCCCGCACCGCCCGTCTCGGTGCGTCGCGGTCGTAGGCGGCACGCAGGTCGGCGAGCAGCTTGGCGTCGATCATCAGACCGTGCCGAAGAGCCTGTCGCCCATGTCGCCCAGGCCGGGGACGATGTAGAAGTGGTCGTTGAGCTCGCGGTCGCTGGCGGCGGCGAAGATGCGCACATCCGGATGGTCCTGGTACATCCTCGCAACTCCCTCAGGGGCGGTGACCACGCACAGCGCCGTGATGTTCGTCGCTCCGAGCTGTTTCACCTTGTCGACCGCCCACGACAACGAGCCGCCGGTCGCCAGCATCGGCTCGAGCACGAGCACCGTGCTGTCGCGTAGCGCCGGCATCTTGGCGTAGTACTCGAGCGGCTCTGCCGTGCTCTCGTCCCGCTGCACCCCGGCGAACCCGACCTTCACCTCGGGGATCAGGTCGAGGACGGCGTCGAGCAGGCCGAGGCCGGCGCGCAACACGGCGACTGCGACGATGTCTCTGAGCCGGTGACCCTGCGTCGTCTCGAGCGGTGTCGTCACCTCGATCTCGTCGAGGGCGGCGTCCCGGGTCGCCTCCATGACGAGGGCATACGTGAGTCGCCGGGCTGCATTGCGGAACTCCTCCGGCTCCGTCGTGCGATCCCTCAAGATCGTGAGGTAGTGCCTGGCGAGCGGGTGGTCGATGACCGAGAGGTTCATTCTGCGGGAGCGTACCGCCTCGATCCGAAGCGGGCTCACCCCAGCCGGCGGAGAGTCGTCGGCCGTGGCGGCAGAGTACCGTTCGACGGCATGTTCGACTCGCTCAACTCCCGATTCGGCGACGTGTTCTCGCGACTGCGTGGCAAGGGCAGGCTCTCCGAGGACGACGTCAAGGCGTCGTTGCGCGAGGTCAGGCTCGCCCTGCTCGAAGCCGACGTGAACGTCAACGTCGTGAAGTCGTTCCTCGGCCGGGTCCAAGAGCGGGCGGTCGGCTCGGACGTCCTGGGGAGCCTGACGCCCGGGCAGCAGGTCATCAAGATCGTCCACGAGGAGCTCGTGGCCACCCTCGGTGAGGAGGCGGCCCAACTGGCCCGGCCGGCGTCCCCGCCTCTCGTGATCCTGGTGGTCGGCTTGCAGGGATCCGGCAAGACGACGACGGCAGCCAAGCTCGCCGCCCACCTCAAATCGCGGGGACGGCGCCCTCTCCTCGTCGCCGCCGACCTGCAGCGCCCTGCGGCGGTCGACCAGCTCGAGACGCTCGGTAGGCGCGTCGGCGTGCCGGTGTTCGTCGACCGGGGAGGCAAGCCACCGAAGGTCGCCAAGGCCGCAGTGCGGCGAGCCCGCCAGGAGGGCGAGAACGTCGTCATCATCGACACGGCAGGACGCTTGCAGATCGACGAGGCTCTCATGAGGGAGCTGGCAGCCGTTCGGAAGGCGAGCGACCCCCACGAGACGCTGCTCGTCGTCGATGCGATGACCGGCCAGGAGGCGGTCGGCGTCGCCCAAGGCTTCCTGGCGCACACCGACATCACGGGACTCGTGCTGACCAAGCTCGACGGAGATGCCAGGGGAGGCGCCGCCATCTCGGCTCGTGAGGTGACGGGGCGCCCGATCAAGTTCGTCGGCCTCGGCGAGGGACTGGGCGACCTCGACGTCTTCCATCCGGATCGGATGGCGTCCCGCATCCTCGGGATGGGTGACGTGCTCACCCTCATCGAGAAGGCGGAGGAGGCGTTCGACGAGGATCAGGCGCGGGTGGCGGCGGACAAGCTCCGCAGGGCGAGCTTCGATCTCGAGGACTTCCTCGACCAGTTCCAGCAGCTGAGGAAGATGGGGCCGCTCAAGCAACTGGTTAGTATGTTGCCCGGCATCGGGCAGGAATTGCGCGACGTCGAGGTCGACGAGCGCGACCTCAATCGGGTGGAGGCCATAATCCGCTCGATGACGCCGGCGGAGCGGCACGACCCGAGGCTGATCAACGGCAGCAGGAAGCGCCGCATCGCGACCGGGTCGGGGACGAAGCCGCAGGATGTCAACAGGGTCCTGAAGCAGTTCTCCGAGGCACAGAAGATGATGAAGGCGATCGCCGGCGGCAAGAGCCCCATACCGGGGCTTGCATTGCCGGGGATGGGCCGCAAGAAGAGGTGAGTAGATGCCGGTGAGGATCCGCCTGACGCGGTTGGGTAAGAAGAAGCAGCCGACGTACCGGGTCGTCGTCGTCGACTCGCGCCGGCCGCGCGACGGGGCCTACATCGAGCAGATCGGACGTTACGACCCGCGCCAGGACCCCTCCCTCATCGAGATCGACAACGAGAAGGCGGTCGACTGGCTCCGCAAGGGCGCCCAGCCGAGCGAGAGGGCCAGGAAGCTGCTCGAGGTGAGTGGAGCCTGGACCCAGTTCCGGGTGTCGAGAGGGGACATCCACACCATCGAACCGCCGAAGCCGGTCGTCTCTCCTGAGCGGGAGATCCACGTCGTCGGCGAGGTCGCCGAGTCGGCGGACGAGGTCGAGACCGAGCTCGCGACCGGCGTCGAGACCGATCCGGCGGAGGGCGAGGCCGAGATCACCGCGGGAGCGGCGGAGCACGGCGCCGCCGCGCAGGGCGCTGCGGCGTACAACGCCGAGCTCGAGCCGGACGGTATGGACGCCGCAGCAGAGGACGCCGCAGCAGAGGACGCCGCAGCAGAGGACACCGCAGCAGAGGACACCGGGGCGCAGGCCGGTGCGGGTGCATCCGAAGAAGCCCCCGACATCGAGGGAGTGCTCGGCTCGATCGAGGACCAGTCGGGCGGCGACGTCGCCGACGACGCCATCGCGCAGCCTGACGAGGAGGATGAGCAGACGTGAGCAAAGGTGACATCGTCGAGCGGGTCGTGCGGTACATCACGGAGCAGATCGTCGACGATGCCTCGTCCGTGCAGGTCGAGGTGGTCGACGACGGCGAGGATGCCGTTCTCGCCGAGGTGAAGACGGCCAAGCCCGACATGGGGCGGGTCATCGGCCGACGGGGAAGGGTGGCGAGGGCGATCAGGCTGGTCGCCAAGGCTGCCGGTGATGAGGAGGGTCTCGACGCCCAGGTCGAGTTCCTCGACTGACGTCGTGTACGACCCTGACGAGGGGCGGGTCTCGGTCGGTTACGTCCGCAGGGCGCACGGACTCCGTGGCGAGGTGCTCGTGAGGGTCCTCACGGACAACCCAGGTCGGTTCGTCTCCGGGGCGACCTTCTACACGGACGACGATCCTCCGGTCCACCTGGTGGTTTCGACCGTCCGCCAGCACACGGACGGGCTCATCGTGGCATTCGAGGAGATCCCGGGCCGCGAGCAGGCCGAGCAGCTCCAGGGCTCGACGCTCACGATCGGTGCATCGGAGCGTCGTGAGCTCGGACCGGACGAGTACTGGCCCGAAGACCTGGCGGGCCTGGCCGCCATCGACCCTTCGGGTAATCACCTCGGGTCGATCTCCGGAGTCGTGTTCGGGGATGCCCAGGACCGGCTCGTCGTGGAGACACCCGGCGGAGCCCTCGTCGACGTGCCTTTCGTCGAGGCCATCGTGCGTGACGTCCATCCGTCGCTGGGGCACGTCGTCATCGATCCGCCGGAAGGCCTCTTCGAGCTCTGAGCATCTCCGGCGAGACCTATCCTCGAGCGATGGAAGCAATCGACGAGGCGATGCGCCGGATCGTCCACGGACGACGCTGGATCGTCGCCTTCGACGTGTCGGCGGCCGCCGCCGACACCGTCGAGAGGCTGCGTCGTTGGGGTGCGTCGGACGTGCTCGTCGTCTCGGCGACGGAGGGCCTCGGTGACCAGCCGGCCGGGGTGCTGGTCCACCACACGAGGTCGCGCGGCGCCACCATCATCGACGGGATCCGCGCATACTTCCGGTCGATCGCGCAGCCTGCTCCGGAGTTGGCGCGCCTCGTCGACGAGTTCGACCCCGACGGAGCAGCCCTCGTCCTCGCCCCGCCATTCGCCTCAGGCGACGGCTACCTCGGTCGACGGCTCTACGGCGGCCGCCGCATCGAGTGGACGGCCCTCGAGGACAAGACGACCGTCGACCGTCTGTGGGACGAGGCGGGTGTCCGCAGGGCGCCGAGGCGCGTGGTTGCGGTCACGGACGCCGCCCAGGCCGCCGCCGACGTCGCCGGTCCTCTCGGGACCGTGTGGGTGGCAGACAACAAGCAGGGCTGGCACGGTGGAGGGGACTACGTCAGGTGGGTACCGGACCCGGCGGCGGCCGCCGAGGCCGCCGAGTGGTTCGCCGACCGGGCAGACCTGGTGCGGGTGATGCCGTTCCTGGACGGCCTCCCATGCTCGATCCACGGCTTCGTCACGGCGAGCGGAGCCGCCGCCTTCCGGCCGGTCGAGATGGTGGTGCTGCGACGACTCGACCGAGCCGGCTTCGTGTATGCGGGTCCCTCGACCTTCTGGGATCCGCCGGCGGACGTCAGGGAGAGCATGCGCGGCATCGCCGTGCGAGTCGGACAGCACCTGGCGCGTCGCGTCGGATACCTGGGGCCCTTCTCCGTCGACGGCGTGTGCTCCGCAGATGGATTTCTCCCCACCGAGCTCAACCCCCGCCTGTCGGCAGGAATCGGGGCTCAGACGGCCGGCATGGACATTCCGCTCGAGATGATGACCATGGCTCTCATCGAAGGCGATCTCGACATCGACGCCGAGTGGCTCGAGCGCCGCGTCGTCGACTGGGCGGACTCTCACCGAGTCGGCGGGATGGGGCTTCCGGTCGACGTGGGGGCCGAGCCGGCATCGACCCACCTCCGCTTTGTCGGCGGCGTCGCACAGGAGACGACCGCCGAGGCGGCGGAAGCCACGATGGAGATCGGTCCGGCTCCGACCGGCGGCTTCGTCCGCATGCGCCTGCTGGCCGAACGCGTCGGCGTGGGGGGCTCGAGCGCTCCGTATGCCGTGGCTGCGGCGGCCCTGGCAGCCACCATGTGGGGGATCACGGTGCCGCCCCTGGCCGCGGCGCTCGACCGCTGCTCAGAGTGAGGTCTTGGGCTCCGCCCATCCGCCCATCATGTGAAAGTGCAGGTGGAACACCGTCTGGCCGGCGTTGGCGCCGACGTTGCTGACGAGCCGCCATCCGTCATCGACCCCTTCCGACCCTGCAACACCGGCTGCCACCGCCAGGATCTCGGCGAGCAGCTCGCCGTGTTCGGGGGCTACGTCGCCCGCCGAGTCGGCGACGTGCTCCTTCGGGATCACGAGGACGTGAACCGGGGCCGCCGGGTTGATGTCGCGAAAGGCGAGCACCCGATCGGTCTCGGCAACCCGGTCGCAAGGGATCTGGCCGGCCACGATCTTGCAGAAGATGCAGTCCCTCATCGCTCTACCTCGGTCGTGCTCCCGGGACACCCCGGCTCAAGTTCGCTTCCTCTCGGGTAAGCGGTAGTACCACGTGCCCTCGTCGGAGAAGCGGGCGAGCTCGTCGCGACGACGCAGGTACGCCACGTGTGCCAGCGTCTCGGAGAACGCCAGGCGGGTCTCGAGAGGGTTGAGGTTGGGTCTGAAGATCGCCTCGAGGATCTCCCACGCCGTCGCCGGGCCTGCCCGTAGGAATTGGAGGATGCCGCCGAGTCTCCGCTCGTGGTGGAGCGCGATCTGCCTGGCGCGCAGGCTGCCGCGGTCGAGGACGGCGACATGGGCGGGATACGTGAGGCCGATCTCCATGCGCTCGATGAGCGCCAGCGATGACAAGTAGTCGCCGAGCGGATCCTCGTCACGGTGGTACTGGATGACGGGAGTGATCCTCGAGAGGACGTGGTCACCCGAGAAGAGGGCCCCGGTCAGAGAGTCGACGAGGCAGATGTGGGTCCGCTCGTGGCCGGGGGTGTGGATGACGTCGAGCCGTCTCCCGTCGGCCACGGGGATCTCGTCGCCGCCGGCAACCATGGCATCCGGCTCGACCATCGTGCCCGCCCAGTCGGGCCGCGGCTCGTCGGCGCCGATCATCTCCCTGACGTCGTCGGGGACACCGTGCTCGCCGGCGAAGTCGTGGAGCTCGGCCCGGTACAGCGACCAGTCGTTGTAGAAGGGCAAGGCGTCTGCTGCGCTCTCGTGCATGACGAGGCGGCATCCGATCTCGTCGACGAGCTCTGCGGCGAGCCCGATGTGATCGGGGTGCATGTGAGTCCCGACCAGCGTCACCACGTCTCCCAGGTCGTGACCGACGGCCGCGACGCCTCGCTCGAGTGCCGCCTTGCCGTCTCTCGTCGCAACGCCGCAGTCGACGAGGGTCAGGCCGCCCCCGCCTTCGATGACGTATGCGTTCGTCCATCGGAGGGCAGGGAAGGGAAGGGGGAGCGGGATCGACCACACCCCGTGGCCGAGCGGCGTCGCGACGCCTTCTTGGCTCACCCGTGCACGCTCTCGCGAACCCCGAAGGTGATGTCGAGCGTGACGTCGTAAGACTCGGGGAGGCCGGAGTCCGAGACCGTCCCGCCGAGCTTCACGACCTCGAACGATGCGATGTCCGCGATGGTGAGGGCTGCCCTGCCGAGGACGGTCGTGATGGCGTCTTCTATCGAGTTGCTCGACCCGCCGCTGAGGCGAATCGTCTTGGTGACCCCCGTCATGGCAATCCTTTCTCGGTGACGGCCTGCCCGATGCACCCCCAGGCTAATGGGCGTCGATTCCGGTTCACCGAACGTCGAGGGTGACCCCGACCCCGACGAAGGAACCGTCCTCGGGGTCGTCCGAGCCGACGGTGAGCTCGGCTGCTCCGAATGGGCCGTCCTCCGGTAGGCCGATCGTCGCCTCGAACTCACCCCAGGTCTCGGCCCAGTCGGCCGCCGTGGCGACCACTTCCTGCGTGAGCGTCCCGTCCGTCAACCTGGCGACGACGTTGCCCTCGAACGTCCTGGCGTATCCGTGAACGACGATCGGATACTCCGCAGGGCCCGGGAGCGGCGACAAGAGGACGAGCTCGGGCGTCACCTCCGGGGAGCCGAGCAGCGGGGCGCCGTCCTCGACGGGCCGCACGTCGACCACGAGGCGCGCCGGATCGAGCACGAGGAGGCCGCGTGCTGCGACCGCCTCCGCCATGTGGAGATCGACGGCGAGGGCACCGCCGAGTGTCCGGTAGACGAACGCCCTGGTCACGAGGGAACCTTCGAAGAGCGTGTCCGCCACGGCCGTCGTGGTCATCTCGGGCGGCAGGGCCACCGTGACGACCCCGAGCCCGGCATCGACTGCCACCTCGGAAGCGCCGAGCATGGCTGCGGGTGAGCCTCCTGCCGTCTGAAGGTCGATCACGATGCGCTCACATCCGCCGTGGGCGGCGAAGCGGATGCCGCCGACCACTGCGGCATCTCCGGTGCCCGACCCGAACGTCCCGGCGATGCCGGATGACGAGAATGGGGTGTCGCCGTCGAGGCACGGGGGCGGGCCCTCGCTCGTAGACGACGCCTGGACCACGGTGGTGTCGACCGGTGGGGTGGTGGTCGATGTCGGCTCGGGGGAGGCGGTCGTCGGAGGAGGCGTCGTCACGGTCTCCGTCGGCTCGGCGCACCCGACGAGGGCGATTGCCGCCACGACGACGATCGGGAGAGCGCGCAGCATCGGTATCGAGGATAGGCAGGGGTCCGGATTGCGCCCTTGATCAGGCTCGGTCGCGCAGCGTCACTGCCGTTCCCGAGAACGTCACGAGCAGCCGTTCCCCGACCGTGGTGTACTGCATCGACGTGCCGAGCACCGCGTGGGCACCTCGCTCGACCGCCTCCTCGACGAGTCCCTCGATCCCGAGCTCTCGGGCCCTGGCGAGTGCCGCGCCCAGCGTGCGAGCATCCGACGTGTCGTGGTCGACTGCCACCTCGGAGTTCACGACGCCGAGGTAGGTGTCGATCGCCCACACCTCGAGCTGATCGGTCGTGGCGACGATCGGGCGCCACACCGGTCGCCCCGTCTCGGCGCCGATCCACCCTTGGCGCGAAGTCGACCACTCGGCGCCCCATCGGCTACCGAGCCCGTATTCGCCACCTGCCACCGCCGGTACCGGGCCGCGGGCGCCGGTGCGCCCGGGGCGCAGGTCGACGAGGGTCGCTCGGGACGCCCGGATCGCCACCGCCAGACCGGGAGAAGGCGACGCGTCCGCCATCGGAGGCGTCACCATGTTCTCGTCGAGTCCGAGGTCGACCGTGATGATCGGCTCGTCGCTCTCCGTCTCGTCGAATGGTTCGACAGGACGCCGGCGGCTCCCGTTCCACGGATCGCCCGGGTCGTAGCGGTGGCCCACGGCCGAGATCGCCTGGCGCAGCCTGCTCCCCGGCCTGGGCGACTCGTGGTGCGGAGGGGCCACATCCCCGGTCCCCCTCTTCTTCTGCCCCTGGCTCATGCCGCTCCGTCCCGCTAGCGGTCGAGGATACTCTTCCGCCATGCGGATCAACATCATCTCGATGTTCCCCGAGTACTTCGTCTCGCCTCTCGGCGTGAGCCTCGTCGCCCGGGCGATCGAGGACGGCCGGCTCGACGTGCACCTGATCGACCTGCGCGAGCACGGCATGGGACCCCACCGCAAGCTCGACGATGCTCCGTTCGGAGGCGGGCCCGGAATGGTGATGATGGTCGAGCCCCTGGCGGCGGCACTCGATCCGCTGGCGGGCACCCAGCGGGTTCTTCTCTCGGCGGCGGGACCCCCGCTCCGCCAGGAGGCTCTCGACCGGTGGGCGGGCCTTGCCGAGCTCACCATCGTGTGCGGCCGCTACGAAGGGGTCGACGAGCGGGTCGTCGACCACCTAGTCGACGAAGAGGTCTCGATCGGCGAGTTCGTCATGCTCGGCGGCGAGGCAGGTGCGCTGGCGATCGTCGAGGGCGTCACCCGGCTACTCCCGGGGGTCGTGGGCAACCCGGACTCGATCGTCGCCGAGAGCTTCCGGTCCGGGCTGCTCGAAGAGCCGCACTACACCAGGCCTGCCGAGTTCCGGGGCTGGCGCGTGCCCGACGTGCTGCTCTCCGGAGACCACGGCAAGATCGAGGAGTGGCGACGCGCCAGGCGGGCAGAGCGCACCGCAGAGCGCAGGCCGGGGATGGCGCACGGCGGCTGAGGATCGTCCCAGCCATGGCGACGTGGGGCGGGCGGGCTTTTGGCGCAGTCGCGACCGAGGCCTATCATCCATGGCCCAGTTCAGCTCTCCAGAACCCGGAGCGGTCGTGAACACCCTGGATCACATCGAGTCCCGATACATGCGCGACGACCTGCCCGACTTCGGGCCGGGTGACACCGTGCGCGTGCACGTCAGGGTCATCGAGGGCGGCCGGGAGCGGGTCCAGCTCTACGAGGGCATCGTCATCGCACGCAGCGGCGGCGGGGTTCGAGAGACGTTCACGGTGCGCAAGCTGAGCTTCGGGGTCGGGGTCGAGCGCATCTTCCCGATCCACGCTCCGATCGTGCACAAGATCGAGGTGGCGAGGCGCGGCAACGTACGTCGCGCCAAGCTGTACTACCTGCGCGATCGTGTCGGCAAAGCCACGAGGATCAAGGAAAAGCGGGACTGACCGACCCGAACGACGCCGGGCGGCCCTCCCGGGACGCGTCCCAGCCGGAGGAAGGGCCCGGCACGGAGCCCGACCAGGAATCCGCCGACGACGAATCTCCCAGGCCCTTCTGGCGCGAGCTGCCCGTGCTCGTGCTCGTCGCCCTCGTCATCGCGGTGGTCGTCAAGACCTTCCTGTTCCAGGCCTTCTACATCCCGTCCGGGTCGATGCTCGAGACCTTGCAGATCAACGACAGGGTGATGGTGAACAAGCTGTCGTATCGATTCGGCGACGTTCACCGGGGCGACGTCGTCGTCTTCGACAGGCGCAACCGGCCGGAGGAGGGCGTGCCGGAAGCGCTCCTCCGAAACCTGCTCGAGTCCGTGGGCCTGCGGACACCCGAGGCGGACCTCATCAAACGGGTCATCGGCCTGCCGGGTGAGACGATCGAGATCCACGACAACACCGTCCACATCGACGGGGTCCCGCTCGACGAGCCGTACCTCCGACGGGGGACCCGCATGCCGGACTTCCCCGCCCAGGAAGTGCCGGACGGGACGTACTTCGTCATGGGCGACAACCGCAACTCCAGCCGGGACAGCCGCGTCGACGGGCCCGTCGCCGACGAGCACATCGTGGGTCGGGCCTTCGTCCTCGTGTGGCCGCCGAGCCGATGGGGCGGCCTCTGACGTCCACGACCGTGGTGCGATCGAGTCGGCCGGCACTCCCGAGCTATCGACCCGCCTGCGGTAACGTCCAAGGCGTCGTGACACACCCGCCCGGGACCGGAGGCCAGGAGATCGACGCCGACCCGTTCGCGCCGGCGCACGTCGCCGTTCGCGAGCTGCGTGCCGAGGCCGCCGAAAAGGCAGAGGACGAGGTCGTGAGGCGATCCTTCTGGCGAGAGCTTCCAGTTCTCGTGCTCGTCGCCCTCGTCGTCGCCATCGTCATCAAGACCTTCCTGTTCCAGGCGTTCTACATCCCGTCGTCGTCGATGGAGGACACCCTCGAAGTCAACGACAGGGTCATGGTGAACAAGCTGGCATACCGCATCGGTGACTTGAGGCGCGGCGACGTCGTCGTCTTCGACGACCCGCGCGGCTCCGACGACGGCGATGGGGGCATCATCGGCTCGCTCCTGCGCAACGTCGCCGAGTCGATAGGGCTCTCGACTCCCCGCAGCGAGTTCATCAAGCGCGTCGTCGGGTTGCCCGGCGAGTCGGTCGAGGTGCGCGACGGCGTCGTATACGTCGACGGAGAGCCCATCGACGAGCCGTATCGCAGGCAGGACTGGAGCAGGCGCGACGACTTCGGGCCGACGACGGTTCCCGACGACTCGGTGTTCGTCATGGGGGACAACCGCGATTCGAGCCAGGACAGCAGGTCGTTCGGCGCCATTCCCGTCGACTCGATCGTCGGGAGGGCGTTCGTGACCCTGTGGCCGCCTGCCCATTGGAGCGGGCTCTGAGCCGCCCGCAGGAGGCGGCGCGCCGGTCGTGTCACACCGCGGTGATAGAACACCCTCGAGGCCGGTCGGCGTCGGAGGGTCCCACCTCCGCCGGCGCCGAGCGGCCCTCCGGGGCTGCGGCGGTCGAGACTGGCGTCACCCGAACGGGCGACTACGGTATGACCGCTCGGTCGCCAAGTGCGACGAAGCGACAGGAGTGAGTGGATGGGCGAGGAAGACCTCGAACGGTACGAGACAGACGTCGAGCTGAAGATCTACAAGGAGTACCGCGACGTGCTCCCGATGTTCAAGTACGTCATCGAGACCGAGCGGCGTTTCTACCTCGCCAACGGCGTCGATGTCACCACGAAAGGCGCGGACGGTTCCGTCTACTTCGAGCTGGAGCTGGATGACGCATGGGTTTGGGACATGTACCGCCCCGCCCGCTTCGTCAAGCGGGTGAAGGTGATGACCTTTCGCGACGTCAACATCGAAGAGTTGGAGCAGGCACCCGCTCTGTGACCGCCCGCCTGGCGGTCGGCGCCTTCGGCGAAGAGGTTGCGGCGGGTTTTCTCGCCTCCCGAGGTGCGAGAGTCGTCGGGCGCAACGTTCGCCACGGCCACAGGGAAGCCGACCTCTTGGTCGAGCTCGACGGTGAGCGCGTCATCGTCGAGGTCAAGACGATGGTCTCCCGCCTCGTGGACGCCGACCCGGTCGATTGGCTCTCGGCCGAGAAGCTCGCCCACCTCGACCGGCTTCGCAACGCCTTCGGACTGCCGGTGCCGCGCCTCGACTTCGTCGGCGTCACCTTGGCGGCGGACGGGGTGACGGTCCGGTGGCTGCCCGGCATCCGCTGACACCATCCGTGTCCGCGATCGGCTGGCGTTGCGCTCGTCGTGACCGGCCGTCTCCCCGACCTCGTCAGGGCGTGCCGCGCCGGCGAAGCTCCTTGAACCAGCAGCCGCGATGCCAGTGCCTCCTGAGGTCGGGAGCCAGGTCCGGGACGACGACGAGGTGGCCGACGCCGGGCTCGATCTGTTTCTCGCAGCCGGGGCACAGGTACGTCTTGCGAGCCTGGTACGGCTGGATCGGGTGGACCGACACCGGATCGGTCAACCGAAGAAGCCCCACAGCACCAGGACGATGACGATGACGATGAAGCCGACGACGATGGCGACGTCGGCCGGGGTCTTCCTCTGGGAGCGAAAGGGATTGAAGCCCACCGCGCCGGCATGGTAGGTGGAGTGAGGCGTGGCGTCCGGGCCCGGTATCCTGCCTGCGTGGCAGACGGGATCCTGGAGATCACAGAGGAAGGCCCGATCCGCGTCGTCACGATCGCCAATCC
This sequence comes from Acidimicrobiia bacterium, assembly GCA_036396535.1. Taxonomy (NCBI): domain Bacteria; kingdom Bacillati; phylum Actinomycetota; class Acidimicrobiia; species Acidimicrobiia bacterium. The sequence continues at coordinate 127,734 of DASWKR010000065.1, forward strand.
GGGCAGCCGTAACGCCGTGCCGACGAGCGGTTGGGACGAGCTGCGGGGGGCTTTCGAGGACTTCGAGCGCTCCGACCGTCGGGTCATGGTCGTGACGGGCGCCGGGGGCGATTTCTGCTCGGGCGCCGCCCTCGACGAGTCCATGCTCGATCCCGGAGTCACGACGGCAGCCACCACCGAGTTCATGCGCCCTCCCCAGGCTGCTGCCCTGGCCCTTCACCGCATCACGAAGCCCACGGTCGCCGCCGTCGACGGCGTGGCGGCCGGGGCAGGGATGAATCTGGCGATCGGCTGTGACATCGTGCTGGCATCCGACCGTGCCCGTTTCTCGGAGATCTTCGTGAGGCGCGGTCTGACCATGGACTTCGGCGGGAGCTGGCTGCTGCCGCGCATCGTCGGGTTGGCCCGAGCCAGGGAGTTGGCCCTCACGGGACGCATGGTCGATGCGCGAGAGGCGGCTGCGATCGGGCTGGCCCTGGAGGTGGTGCCTGCCGACGGGCTTGGCGAGCGTGCTCTCGAGATCGCCCGCCAACTCGCCGACGGCGCCCCCCTCGCACAGCGGTTCCTCAAGCGAGCCCTCGATCGCTCGTCAGGGGCGACGTTCGAGCAGGCGATCGCCATGGAAGCGACCGCCCAGTCCATCCTCCTCGCCTCCGAGGACGTGCGGGAGGGCGTCGACGCCTTCCTCGGCAAGCGTCCTCCTCGCTTCCAGGGACGGTGAGCGGCGCACAAACGGCCGACTCACATACACTTGTGTGAGATGAGTTGCCCCATCGGTCGCGTCAGCAGGTCACTGTGGCTCGTCGCGATCGCCGTCTCGATGGCGGGTTTCGTAGCCGTACCGGCAGCCGCAGCGGACGAGACGTGCGACGGCAGAGCGGCGACGATCGTCGGAACGCCGGGTGACGACTTCCTCGTCGGCACGTCGGGCCGCGACGTGATCGTGGGGCTGGGAGGCGACGACACGATCCTCGGCCGGGGCGGCAAGGACGTCCTGTGCGGCAACTCGGGCAAGGACGAGCTCGACGGCGGAGGAAGCGCCGACGTCCTGATCGGCGGGGCCGGACGTGACACGCTCATCGGCGGGGCCGGTGACGACGAGCTCCGCGGAGGGGGAGCCACCGACGTCGCCGCCTTCGGGTCGGCCGCCGGCGCCGTGACCGTCGACCTGGCCGCCGGCACCGCTGCCGGCCAGGGGACGGACAGTATCGTCGGAGTCGAGAGTGTCGACGGCTCGGACTTCGACGACACCATCTCGGGAGATTCCGAAGGAAATCGCCTGCGAGGCAAGGCAGGCAACGACGACATCGTCGGACGGGGCGGACCCGACTCGCTCCAAGGCGGCACCGGGGACGACGTGCTGTCCGGTGGCGGAGGTCGAGACGGCCTCGACGGCGGGAACGGCTTCGACACCCTTCTCGGCGGCGGGAGCGCAGACGCCATCTCGGGGGGCAAGGGCAACGACACGATCAATGGCCAGGGTGGCGCCGATGTGATCGAGGGCGGCGGGGGCAGCGACATCATGTCGGGGGGGACCGGGGGTGACACCATCTCGGGCGGGGGCGGCGACGACGCCATCTTCGGGAACACGGGCAACGACACGATCACCAGCGGGGGCGGACTCGACTTCGTCGCCCCCGGTCCGGGTGACGACTCGGCCAAGGGCGGCAAGGGCGACGAGGACGAGCTGAGCTTCGCAGGAGCCGGGCAGGGTGTGACCGTCGACCTGGCGGCAGGCACGGCGACGGGCGAGGGCGACGACGTCGTCGACGGCTTCGAGTGGCTCAGCGGATCGGTGCACGACGACACCCTCGACGGCGATGGTCGCGACAACAGCATCTTCGGTGGAGACGGTGACGACGAGCTCGGTGGAGCGGGCGGAAACGACTACCTCGTTCCCGGCCGCGGCGACGACGTGGTGAACGGAGGAGTCGCCTTCGATCGGGTCTCGTACTTCGACTCGCCGACGCCGGTCAACATCAACTTCGGGAGCGACAGGGCGACGGGGGCCGGCCTCGACACCCTCATCAGCATCGAGGACGCCGAGGGGTCGAACTTCGACGACATCATCACCGGCGACGACGCGGTTGCAGGGAACTTCCTGTTCGGCCTCGACGGCGACGATCAGATCGCCGGGTTCGGCGGGAACGACTTCCTGTACGGGGGCTTCGGGACGGACGAGCTCGACGGCGGCCCCGGCACGGACGTCTGCGCAGAGGGGGAGAGCTACGTGAGCTGCGAGGACATCGGCGCCGCCGCTCCTGCGGGCCGCGGGGCCCCGGCCTGGCTCGCCGTGCTCGCCAGACGAGCCTGAGCCGGGTCCCCTCCTTCGTGTCACACCGGGTCGATACGGTGCCGGCATGTTCTCAGCCGTCACATCAGTAGCCCTCGTCGGGGTCGAGCCTCGCCCGGTGCGGGTCGAGGTGCACATCACGGGGGGTCAGCCGGCCATCGCCATCGTCGGTCTCCCGGACGTGGCCGTTCGCGAGGCAAGAGAGCGCGTGCGGGCCGCCCTCGTCTCGAGCGGGTTCAGGTTCCCGGCCCGTCGAGTCGTCGTCAACCTCGCCCCGGCGGACATCCCCAAGGCCGGGAGCGCGTACGACCTCCCGATCGCGCTCGGTGTGCTGGCGGCGTGCGGTGAGGCGCCGCCGGGGGCGGCAGGCGTCGTCGCTCTCGGCGAGCTCGCCCTCGATGGGGCGGTGCGGGCCGTCAGGGGCGGCTATGGGGCCGCCCTCGTCGCCAGGGCGGGAGAGAAGCCATGCCTCCTGTCGCCGGGCTCGGCGGTCGAGGCCTGCCGTGTCGCCGGCGCCGACGTGCGGGCCGTGCTCACTCTGCGTGACGCCGTCGACGTCGCCACCGGCCGTGCCGAGCCGGCGCCGATCCCGGTGGGTTGCCCGGTCGAGGAGCCGGCGCTCGACCTCGCAGACTTGAAGGGCCAGGTCGTGGCGCGCCGGGCACTCGAGGTCGCCGCGGCGGGAGGCCACCACATGCTGCTGTCCGGCCCCCCAGGGGCCGGCAAGACCATGCTGGCACGGTCGCTGCCCGGCATCCTCCCGCCACTCGAGGACGAGGACGTCAACGAGGTCTCATTGGCGTGGGCGGCGGCGGGCAGGATGCGGGGTACGACCAGGGTGCCGCCGTTCCGGGCGCCACACCACTCGGCGACCATGGCGGCGCTGGTCGGGGGCGGAAGCGGCGTGCCCGTCCCGGGAGAGGTCACCCTGGCCCATCGCGGAGTCCTCTTCCTCGACGAGTTGTGCGAGTTCCCGAAGCAGCTCCTCGACGGGTTGCGGCAGCCGATCGAGGAGGGGTCGCTCGTCATCTCCCGGAAGGGAGCGACTGTGGAGTTCCCGAGCGACGTCCAGCTCATCGCCGCCACGAACCCGTGCCCGTGCGGACACTCGGGAGACAGGACGAAGGCGTGCGCCTGCACCCCGAGGACGGCCGAGCGGTATCGGGCCAGGCTCTCCGGGCCGATGCTCGACCGGTTCGATCTGCGGCTCTCCGTGGGCGCCGTGCCGTCCGCCGAGCTGGCAGGGCGAGGTGGTGAGCCGAGTGCAGCAGTGCGGGAGCGGGTGGTCGCGGCCCGCAAGCGGCAGACAGACCGCGGGCGTCTCAACCGAAGACTGGGCAGCCGTCAGCTGGCTGCCCTCGACTGGGACCCGGCCGCTTCTGCGCTCCTCGCAAAGGCGGTCGACCGCCTGGCCCTCACGGCCAGGGGGTGGGACAGGGTTCGCCGGGTGGCCGCCACGATCGCAGACCTCGACGAGTCGGCCGTCATCGGCGAGCCGCACATGGCGGAAGCGCTCACGTATCGGAGCGCGTCGTGACCGAGGATCATCGCCTGCGGCTCGCATTCGCCGGGCTCCATCCCGAGCAGGTCGAACGACTGCTGTCCGAGGGCTCGGCGCGGCGCGCCCTGGCGAAGGTCGAGAACGGCCAGATCGGCTCGCCGGTCGCCCGAGCCGCCGCTCGCGTCCCGGCAGACCAGCGGCGTCGCGAGCTCGAGCGACTCGGCATCACCGTCGTCTTCCGTGGGGGGCCGGGCTACCCGGAAGCGCTCCAGGGACGGCAGAACGCTCCTGACTCGCTGTTCGTGCGCGGCTCGGTGGCGGAGGGACCGGCCGTGGCCGTCGTCGGGACCCGTCGCTGCACGATCTACGGGAGGCGGCTCGCTCGCAGCTACGGCAGAGCGGTCGCCAAGGCGGGGTGGCCACTCGTGAGCGGGTTGGCTCGCGGCGTCGACGGCGCCGCCCACGAAGGCACGGTCGATGTCGCCGGGCAGGGGATCGCCGTGCTCGGCAGCGGCATCGACGTGCTCTATCCCGCCGAGCACCGTGCGCTGGCGCAGCAGCTCGTGGACAACGGCGGTGCAATCGTCACGGAGTACCCGCCGGGCACGCCGCCCGAGGGATGGAGGTTCCCTCCCCGCAACCGGATCATCTCGGGGCTGTCGGGCGCCGTCGTGGTCGTCGAGGCAACCGTCAAGGGTGGCGCCCTCATCACCGCGTCGGCAGCCCTCGAGCAGGGCATCCCGGTCTTCTCGGTACCCGGAGACGTCGACCGTGACTCGTCGCGGGGCTGCAACCTGCTGATCAGGGACGGCGCACACCCGGTGCTCGACCCCGACGACCTCGTCGAGGAGCTCGAGCTCGTGCTCGGCCCGGCGCCGCGTGGCCGAAGGCGTGGCGGCGTCCCTGCGGACGTCGATCTCCCGAACGACGTCATCGCTGCCATCGAGGGTATCGGTGTCGGTCAGAGCGTCGACGAGTTCGCCGCGAGAGCCGGCGTCGACGCGGTCGCCGCCCTCGTCCTCGTCGGCCTCCTCGAAGCGAACGGCCTGGTGTGCCGGGAGGGCTCGCTGCTCACGAGGGCACCGTGACTGCCGAACGTCGCGCAACGAGGTCGCGAAGTTCGCATGCCGCGTGCCACCATGGGCGCCGTGTCTGCACTCACCGTCGCCCCGTGGTTCGAACGGCGGGCCGTCGCCTACCTCGAACGCATCGCCGCCGAGCGTGGGGCGTCGCCGCACACGATCGCCGCCTACCGGTCGGACCTGATGCAATTCGGTGTCTTCTGCACCCGGCTCGGCATCGACGGGCTGGGCGGGATCACCAGGACCACCATCCGCCGCTACATGGGCCAGCTCGCAACGAGGGGATACGCCAAGCGATCGGCGGCCCGCAAGGCTTCCGCCATCCGTTCGTTCCTCGATGACGCCGCCCGGCGGGGGGAGATCCCGGCCAACCCTGCCGTCGGGGTCTCGCAGCCGAAGAAGCCGCAGACGCTCCCGAAAGCGCTGCCCGCCGCCGGTCTCGCCTCGCTGCTCGACGGGCTGACCGGCGACGACGCCGTCTCGCGGCGGGACAGGGCGATTCTCGAGATGCTGTACGCCACGGGCTTGCGCGTCTCCGAGCTGGCATCTCTGACAGTCGGGTCGCTGCGGGGAGACGACTTCATCACGGTCACCGGGAAGGGAGGACGGGACCGGGCGGTCCCGGTGGGTGCTGTGGCGCAGCGTGCCCTGGCGGCGTATCTCGCCGACGGCAGGCCGTTGCTGGCGACCCGAGAAAGCGGATCTGCACTCTTCCTCGGTGCCAGGGGCAAGCCCCTCGACGCCAGGGGCATCAGGCGGGTCGTGAAGTCTCGGGCCGGCACCTTCCCGCACGCCCTGCGCCACTCGTTCGCCACCCATCTCTTGGAGGGTGGCGCCGACCTGCGTAGTGTGCAGGAGCTTCTGGGGCACGTAGAGTTGGCTACGACCCAGATCTACACTTCTGTGTCCCGCCGACATCTCAAGGCAAGCTATGACCGAAGCCATCCGCGTGCCTGAGCGCGGCGAGAAAGAGCTCGAAGAGCTGTGGGAGCGCTTCAAGTCCACCAGTGACGCCAAGGCGCGTGAGGGACTCATCCTGCACTACTCGGCGCTCGTCAAGTTCGTGGCCGGTCGCTTGAGGGCCGGGCTCCCGCGCAACGTCGACCCACAAGATCTCGTTTCGTACGGCACGTTCGGCCTCATCGATGCCATCGACAAGTTCGATCCGGAGCGCGGCTACAAGTTCGAGACGTACGCGGTCAACCGGATCAAGGGAGCGATACTCGACGAGCTGCGGGCCCTCGACTGGGTGCCCCGCTCCGTGCGGGCACGGGCCCGCGAGATCCAGCGAAGCCTCGCCGAACTGGAGCACGCCCTGCAGCGCACGCCAACGGACGAGGAGCTCTCCGAGCACATGGGGGTTCCTCTCGAGACCCTGCAGGATCACCTCGGCGAGATCTCGACGCTCGGCTTCGTCGCCCTCGATGAGCTGCTCAACCCGGGGGAGCGCGACTCGGCCGCGGTCGGCGACGTTCTCGCCGACCCGACGGCGAGCGACCCGAGCGGATCGTTCGAGAAGGAAGAAACTCGCTATCTGCTCGCAGATTCGATCAACCGCCTCGGAGACCGGGAACGCCTCGTGGTGACCCTCTACTACTACGAGGGCCTCACCCTCGCCGAGATAGGCAAGGTCCTCAGCGTCACGGAGTCGCGGGTGTGCCAGATCCACACCAAGGCCGTGATGAGCCTCAGGAACCGCCTTATGGAGCCCCCTTACCGCAAGTGACGGGGGGCCCGACCCCGGCGATGAGCAGTGGGTCCGTTTGAGCTTCGGGGGTTCGCATGCCGCATGACGAGCGTGCGGACCTGCAACCGGGAGCCGAGTTGTTCACGAACGTGCAGGCGTCGTGCGGGTTGCCCTCCCCGCCGAGCCAGGACGGGACGAGCTTGGTAACGGCGTTCTTGGCAGCTCTCGTGACCCCGGACCGTGCCGCGGGTGCTCATGCCCTCCACCAGGCAGCCGATCTGTCGCCGTCGTTCCTTGCTCAGCTTGTTCACCGTACCGACCATCATGCTGGAATGTAGGTTGTGAACCCACACGATGATAGTTATTATCTAGCACAGTGGTAGATAGAAACAAAGTTACGAACTTGTTGTTATCGACTCCCGAGATCGATGACCAGGAGCAAGCAGTACTGGAGCAGATGGAGAGCCTTTGGAAGGATCTTCGGCACTCGCTGTTCGAGCCCCGGCGCTGGTATGGGTCGCTGCGGCGACTGTCCCTTGCTCGCGCAATCCAAGGGTCGAACACGATCGAGGGGTACGACGCCGCACTGGACGACGCGGCTGCCGTTGCCCTTGGGGAGGAGCCGCTGGATGCCAGCGAGGAGACTTGGCGGGCCCTCCAGGGATATCGCGACGCAATGACCTACGTCGTGCAACTGGTAACCGAGGACGACTTCGAGTACAGCACACGACTGTTCAAGAGCCTTCACTTCTTGATGACGAGCTACCGGCTGGAGAACCGCCCGGGCTTGTGGCGCCAAGGCACGGCGTACGTCAGGAGAGAAGACACGGGACAGATCGTGTACGAAGGCGCCGACATCTCGCTGGTCCCGGATCTCATGGAACATCTGGCCGCTTCGCTGAACGATCCAGACGACACTCCTCCGCTGATCCGCGCAGGGATGGCACACCTCAACCTCGTGATGGTCCATCCGTTCAAGGATGGCAACGGCCGCATGGCCCGCTGCCTACAAAGCCTTGTTCTCGGGCGCGAAGGCATCCCTCTTTCTCCGGTCTTCCTAAGCATCGAAGAGTACCTTGGGAGAAACACCCAGGTATACCATGACGTCCTGGCGAACGTGGGCGGGGGGGAGTGGCAGCCGCATCGAGATGCACGCCCTTGGGTTCGCTTCACATTGACGGCACACCTCCACCAAGCGCGGAAGTTGGTCCAGCGCATCTCGGAGTCTGAGGAGATGTGGGGGCGACTAGAGGAGCTTGGAACCAAACACGGCCTCATCGATCGCTGCCTCGTCGGACTCTTTGATGCCGCGATGGGCATGCGCGTCAGAAACTCAACCTACAGAGCAGCGCATGAGGAGATGGGTGAGGCGATCAACGAGGCAACCGCCACACGCGATCTGCGCCGAATGCTCGACGCCGGCTTGGTCCACGCACGAGGTGAGAGGCGCGGCAGGTACTACGTCGCAGCAGAGCCCCTGAGAGAAACCCGGAAAGAGGTCATCGCCCGACGCGATCCGCACATGTTCTCAGACCCCTTCGCAGCCTGATCGAGGTCTCGAAAACTGAACCACTACCCGGCGGTGAGGGCGCCGGTACGGGCTACACTCTCGATCCAACACACACGTCTGCTGCGACCTCCAGTGGTCGAGGTGCCATCTCCGCCGAGAGGCCCTCGTGGAGCCCGGTGCGCAAGCCGTCCCGGATGGCAGGCGGAGGAACAACCCGAACATCAGGAGGAATCTCTTGGCCGTCGTGACCATGCGGCAGCTTCTCGAAGCAGGTGTCCACTTCGGGCACCAGACCCGTCGGTGGGACCCGAAGATGCGCCCGTTCATCTTCGGCGATCGCAACGGCATCCACATCATCGACCTGCGCCAGACGCTCGAACGCATCGAGGAGGCGCACAAGTTCATCCGTGAGACGACGTCCACAGGCGGGACCGTGCTGTTCGTCGGAACGAAGAAGCAAGCCCAGGGAGCCATCAAGGATGCGGCCGATTCGTGCGGCATGCCGTACGTCAACCAGCGATGGCTGGGCGGGATGCTCACCAACTTCCAGACCATCAACCAGCGAATCCGCTACATGCTCGAGCTCGAGCGGATGGACAACTCGGGCGAGATGAACGCCTTGCCGAAAAAGGAGCGCCTCCGGCTCCGCCGCGAGCTCGAGAAGCTCCTCACCGTCCTCGGGGGCGTCCGTGAGATGACCCGGCCCCCCGACGCCGTGTTCATCATCGACATCAAGAGCGAGCACATCGCAGTCGCCGAGGCGGCAAGGCTCGGTATCCCGATCGTTGCCGTCGTCGACTCGAACTGCGACCCCGATCTGATCGACTATGTCATCCCAGGCAACGACGATGCCATCCGCGCTTCGCAGCTCCTCAGTGGGATCGTCGCCGATGCCGCTCGCTCAGGCAGGGAGCTGAGCGAAGCGGGACGCAAGGACAGGGCGCAGTCCCTGGATGCCGAGGCCGAGGCGGCTGCCGTCGGGCATGACGGTTCTCGGGCGGGCGCGTGAGCGAGATCTCCGCCAAGGACATCCAGCGGCTCCGCCAGCTCATGGGGGCCGGGATGATGGACGCCAAGCGGGCGCTCGAGGAGTCGGGCGGCGACTTCGAGAGGGCGAAGGACATTCTGCGCGAGAAGGGCCAGGCCGCAGTGGCGAAGCGCTCCGACCGCGCCGCCACCGAGGGGACCGTCGGGAGCTACCTGCATCATCAGGCGGGCCGGCCGGTGATCGGAGTCCTGGTGGAGCTGGCCTCGGAGACGGATTTCGTCGCCAAGAGCGACGACTTCCAGGCGGCCGCCAACGACATCGCCATGCACATCGCGGCGGCGCGCCCGGAGTGGGTACGTCGACAGGACGTCCCCGCGGCGGTGCTCGCCAAGGAGCGAGACCTCATCGCAGCCCAGGCGCGCAACGAGGGCAAGCCCGACCACATCGTCGACAAGATCGTCGAAGGGCGCCTCCAGTCGTTCTACGAGGACAACGTCCTGTACGAGCAGCCCTTCGTCCGCGGTGAGCGATTCGACGGTACCGTTGGCGAGATGGTGGAGCAGCTGGCAGCCGCGATGGGCGAGAACATCTCCGTTGCCCGCTTCTCACGGATGCAGGTCGGCGAGTCCCCGAGCGCCGCCGACGGTGGGACGAGCCTCGAGTCGGCGAGCGCCTGAGGTGGGTAGACGCGTCGTCCTCAAGCTGTCCGGCGAGGCCTTCGCCGATCCCGTCCTCAACTACGGCATCGACCCCAAGGTGGTGGCGGCGGTGGCGGAGGAGATCGCCGACGTCCACTCCGAGGGGCACCAGATCGCCGTCGTGGTGGGTGGAGGGAACATCTTTCGCGGGATCTCGACGGCGGCCGCCGGGATGGACAGGGCGAACGCCGACTACATGGGGATGCTGGCGACCGTCATCAACGCCCTGGCCGTGCGCGATGCCCTCGAGCGTGCAGGCGCCGAGTGCCGGGTACAGACGGCGATCACGATCCAGCAAGTGGCCGAGCCGTACATCAGGCTGCGCGCCATCCGCCACTTGGAGAAGAACCGGGTGGTCGTGCTCGCCGGCGGCACCGGGAATCCCTTCTTCACGACGGACACGACTGCGGCGCTGCGCGCCGCCGAGATCGGGGCCAACGCCGTGCTCAAGGCGACCAAGGTGGACGGCGTCTACGACAGCGACCCGGTGACGAATCCGGACGCCAAGCTCATCGAGGACGTCTCCTACATGGAGGTGATCTCCAAGCGGCTCCAGGTCATGGACTCGACGGCCATTACGATGTGCATGGACAACGAGCTCCCGATTCGGGTGTTCAACATCTCGAAACCCGGAAACATCGCCGGCGCCGTCAGAGGTGACAGTGTCGGGACACTGGTGCACTGAGGTGGTGGCCGTGATAAACGACGTTCTCGATGACGCCACTCAGAAGATGGATCAGGCGATCTCCCACACCGCCCAAGAGTTCGGCAACGTGCGCACCGGGAGGGCGAACCCGGGACTGCTCAGCCGTATCCAGGTGTCCTACTACGGCACACCAACCCCACTCCAGCAGATCGCGGGCTTCTCGGTCCCGGAACCTCGCCTGCTCGTGGTTCAACCGTACGACAAGTCGGCGATGAAGGACATCGAGCGGGCCATCCAGGAGGCCGACATCGGATTGAACCCGTCGAACGACGGCTCGGTGATCCGCCTCGTCTTCCCCGAGCTCAACGAGGAGCGTCGCAAGGAGCTCATCAGGCTGGTGCGGCACCTCGCCGAAGAGGGGCGAATCGCCATTCGGAACGTGCGCAGGCACGCCAAGGACGAGCTGGAGGCGCTCGACGTCTCGGAGGACGACATCCGCCGCGGGGAGAAGGACCTCCAGGAGCTAACCGACAAGCACATCGCCCGTCTCGACGAGCAGCTCACCCACAAGGAAGCCGAGCTGTTGGAGGTCTGACCAGGGTGGCACATGCCCTCCGTAGCACGGCTCAAGGAAGGTCCTGTGCCTCGCAGACGGCCTGAGCCCGAGTTCGACCCGCATCCCGGCGATCCGTGGCACCCGCGATGGGTGGATTCGGACGACCTGTTCGTGTACCTCACCGACGAGGAGATCGCCGCCGAGCAGCAGGCCCTCGACGACGCGATGGCACACGTCGACGAGTTGCTTCGCGACCTGGCGTCGTCCGACAAGACGTCCGCGTCGGTGCACGCCGCCGCCGAGACGGGTCGACTGGAGCGGGCGACCGAGCGCCAACGCGCCCTCATCTCGGCAGGCATCATCTCCGCCTGGGCGGCCGGGGAGTCCACGGCCCGGGCACAGGCAGAGGGCGCCCGGCGGTCAGGCGAGACCGTCAGGGCATCCGCCGCCGTCGAGTTGGCCCGGACTGGCGCCGCCGACGAGGCCGCCCGGGGCTTCGCCGGCGAGCTGGCATCCTGGGAAGGGTTCCGCGTCACAGCACTGGCGGCTTTCGAGAACGACAGGGCCGGACATCAGGTCGAGGTTGCTCGCGGCGCCCAAGCTGCCGCAGTGATCGCAGCGTGGTCCGAAGACGCCCGAGCCTCGGCCGCCCGCACGCTGGCCCGAGTGACGAGCGCCGAAGGGGACCGGCTGCGCCACCAGCTGCGCACGGCAGCAGGAGAACACGTGTCTCGGCTCGTCGGTGACGGAGCAAGCTCCGGCGGCGATTGGGGAGCCGAGCAACGCCGGTTGGCCCGGCAACTCGAGGCGGTGCACGCCGACGGGGCGCATGCGGCAGCCCTCGAGCTCGTGGATGTCATGCAGGCTGCAGAGGCGAACGATCGGCGGACCCACGAGAGCGTCGAGTCTCAGCGGATGGGCGCCCAGACCGGTTCGGCGGCGCGGGCACACGGCGAGGCGCTGGCCGCGGCAGTGCTCGGTCCGCTGCAGGACCAGCAAGTGACGGCGGCACGCCACCTCGAGCGGTCGGAGGGCGAACGGCTCGACCGTGCCATCGAGCTCGGGCGGTCGTCCGACGCGGCGTCGACGGCGCGGCAGCTGGCGGCCGAACTGGCTGCGGACGATGCATGGCGCACCATGAGAAGACTCCGCGACGAGATGGAGCGCTCGGCGGCGTCGATCGCGGCGGCGTCCGAGGCAGACGACGACGCCAGGGCAGCGATGATCCAATCAGAGATGTCGGCTGCGGCCGCCCGGGCTGCCGCAGCCCGGCGAGACGGCTCCGCCAGGGAGCTTCGGTCGGTGCTCGCCGTCGTCACCGGGATCGCGGCACGGGAAGCGCTGGCCGAGACGGCGGGCATCGGCGCAGCCGCATCGCTGACTCCGGTCGAGCCCGGCGGCGTGCCAGAATCGTTGCCTAGCTGGTGGAGCCGCCTCACCAAGAGGCTTCGCAGGGCCTCGCACGGGAACGGACCCGGGATCGTCGAGGCGGTGCCGTCGCATCGATCGGAGGAACCGTTGCAGCGCGACACGCCTGAGCCGCCTGAAGGCGAGGACTCGACCGCGTATGCGTCGTCCCCCGATGAATCCCCGACCGAGCACGGCGGGTCCCCGGCCGACGCCGTAGGGGATGCCGAGGGTGCGTGGCTCGACGATGCTTTCCTCGACGACGCCCTCGCCTCCGGCGTCAAGGACGGCGGCGGCGTCGAGGACGGCGGCGGCGTCGAGGACGGCGGAGGAGTCGAGGACGTCGGAGGAGTCGAGGACGTCGGCGGCGCAGAGGTGACCGATTTGGACGTGATCGGCCAAGTCGAGGCCGGGATCGCCGGCGGGGCGCCTTCCGGTGAGATCGAACCCATCGACATCGCGTCTCTGGGCGACCAAGACGAACCCATCGACATCGCCTCGCTCGGCGACGACGAAGCCGCCGGGCAGGACGGGGGGGCCGTGCAGGACGCACCGGAGGTCGAGGACGTGCAGGCGGCCGAGGACGTGCAGGCGGTCGAGCACGCACCCGAGGTCGAGGACGTGCAGGCTGCCGAGGACGAGCGGGCAGACGACGACGGGGTGGGCAAGGACGCCGTATCCGACGAGGAGACGCCCGGGCCGGAAGAGGAGCGGCCGGGGACCGACCTCGACGCGCCCCTCGCCGGCGACGGCTCACCGTCCCACCCTGCTCCCGAGGACTCACATCACGCTGGGGAGGAGCCGCACGGGGAGTCTCCGGGTGCCTCGGCGATCCCTGCAGATGCCGCACCGGACGACACCGGCGCACAGCCCGGCCCTGACGATGGATTCGACGAGTTCGAGCTCGAGCCGATGGCGCTGGCCACTCCAGCGGACGAGACCGATGCAGACGGCCGCGGCGAGGACCTCCTCGACGAGATGGAGGCCTGGTCGGATCCGGGATGGGGTGTGGAGGCGCCGGCGGAGGAGGAGGGCCAGATCGAGTTCGCATGGCAAGGCGACGAGATCGACACGATCCCCGACTTCGCCGACTTCACGTCGGACGAGTACGTGAAGAACACCACCGAGGAGTACGCCGGGCTGGCCGCCGAGGTGGCCCGCTCGGCGAGGGAGGTCCACGAGCTCAGCCCCGTCGCCGCTGAGATTCCCGGCATCGAGAGCGGCGTCCTCGGCCTCGACGACGTCATCGCCGCCTCCGGCGGATTCGGGCCGGATGTGGTCGAGGAGCGCCGGTCCGACCTGCCGGTTCGAGTCACGACCGGCATCGGCCTCGTGGTCCTCTTCGTCCTGTCGCTCACGTACCAGTTGTCCGTCGGGCTGCTCATCGTGGCGATCATGCTCCTGGCGGCCGGCGAGTTCTTCGCAGCCCTCGTGAGGAGCCGATACCGGCCGCTCACCCTCTTCGGCCTCGTCGGCACGGGAGCGGCGCTGCTGAGCACTTGGGTGTGGGGGGTGGGCACGCTCCCGACCGTTCTGCTGCTGACCTCCCTCGCCGTAGTGCTGTTCTACGCCATCAGCCAGCGCCCCGCACCGCTCGTCAACATGGCGGTCACACTGATGGTCGTGGTCTGGGTCGGAGGGCTGGGGTCGTTCGCCATGGAGATCGTCGACGCTCCCGATTACCGATGGCTCATCGGGGCGTTCGTGGTGACGGTCGGCGCCATGGACATCGCCCAGTACTTCTTCGGGCGGCGCTTCGGCAGGAGGCCGCTCGCTCCTCGAGTCTCGCCGAAGAAGACCCTCGAGGGCCTCATCGCCGGTGTCGTCGTCGCCATAGGCGTCGGGGCGCTGTGGGGGTTCGCTCCACCGCTCGACCTGGCGACGGGCCTCACGCTCGGTGTCGTCGTCTCGATCGTTGCTCCGTTCGGCGACCTTGGCATCTCGGTGATCAAGCGGGCCCTCGGCCTCAAGGACATGGGAACGATCCTCCCGGGCCACGGCGGGGCTCTCGACAGGATCGACGCCATGATCGTCGCCCTGCCGGCAGCGTGGATGGTGTTCGCCTGGGCCGGAGTTCTGTGACGCGACCGCTCGTCGTTCTCGGCGCCACCGGTTCGATAGGGCGTCAGACGATCGAGGTCGCCTCCTACCTCGAGCTGGAGGTCGCGGCGCTCGTCGCCGGTTCGCCGTCCGACGATCTCGCCAAGCTGGCGACCGAGATCCCCGAGGCGATGATCGTGGTGGCCGAGGAGAGCGCCGAAGCGCGGGCCCGATTCGGAGGGTTCGGCAGGCGGGTCGAGTTCGGCGAGGCGGCGGTCGCCGAGGCCGCCGCCCGGCCAGGCTCCACCGTCGTCAACGGGATCGTGGGGGCCGCCGGGCTGCGGCCTTCGGTCGCCGCGCTGCTGGCAGGCAACCGGCTCGCCCTTGCCAACAAGGAGAGCCTGGTCGCCGGGGGTCCTGTCGTGAGGGCGGCTCTCGAGGCGGGGCATGGGGAGCTGATCCCCGTCGATTCGGAGCATTCGGCCCTCTGGCAGTGCCTCGTCGGGGAGGACATCGAGACGGTCAGGAGGCTCATCCTGACGGCGTCGGGTGGGCCGTTCCGGGGCGCAGATCGTGCCCGCTTGGCCTCGGTCACGGTCGACGAGGCCCTGCGGCACCCGACGTGGAACATGGGTCCACGGATCACCGTCGACAGCGCCACCCTCGTCAACAAGGCGCTGGAGGTGATCGAGGCCTACCTCCTGTTCGAGATCGGCCTGGCTGCGATCGACGTCGTGGTCCACCCCAAGAGCATCGTCCACTCCCTCGTCGAGTTCGTGGACGGGTCGATCAAGGCACAACTCGGCGATCCCGACATGCGCAAGGCCATCCAATACGCAATCACGTATCCCGGCAGGCAGCCGGCGGCGCGCCTCGGGTTCGATCTCACCGCGGAGCCACTCGTCTTCGAGCCGGTCGATCGGGCCGCCTTCCGTGGCCTCGACCTCGGCTACCAGGCTGGGACGGCCGGGGGATCTGCGCCTGCGGTGCTGAACGCTGCAGACGAGGTGGCCGTCGATGCGTTCCTGGCGGGCCGCATTGGGTTCCTGTCGATCACGGACGTGATCGAGGAATGCCTCGACGCGATCGAGGTCGTGCCGCTCGAGAGCGTCGACCACGTGATGGAGATCGACGCAGAGGCTCGCCGCGTCGCTCGGTCGGTCGTCTCGTGACGTCCGCTGTAGTGCGTCCGCCTCTCTACCGTTATAGGTGCAGATGGGCTCACTCGTCGTAATCGTCGGTGTCATCCTCATGGTCGTCATCCATGAGGGGGGTCACTTCATCGCCGCCAAGGCCTTCGACATGAAGGCGACGGAGGCGTTCTTCGGTTTCGGTCCTCGCCTCTGGTCGATCACGAGAGGGGAGACCGAGTACGGCGTGAAGGCGATCCCCCTCGGGGGGTATGTCCGGATCACGGGGATGAACCCCTTCGAGGAAATCGATCCGGCCGAAGAGCACAGGACGTATCGCCGCAAGCCGTTCTGGCAGAAGTCGGTCGTGGTGCTCGCCGGCATCGCCAGCCACTTCGTGGTGGCGTTCGTCATCTTCGTTGTGGTCGCGCTCGTGTGGGGGACGGTCTCACTCGGTCGCTACACGCTCGATCCTGCCATCAGCGACGTGACGCGGGTGCTCATCCGCTCGAGCGGCGTCGCAGAGGAGATCCCGCTCGAATTGGAGCGCGGTGACGAGATCGTGAGGATCGACGGCGACCCCGTCGAGGATCTCAGCCCGGTCTCGACGGCGCCTCCCGGGACGATCCACCAGGTCGAGGTGGAGCGAGGGGGTGCGATCGTCACGCTGGCAACGACGGACATCGTCGTTCCGACGCCGGCCTACCTCGCAGGCATGCAAGCCGGCGACCGGCTCGTCTCCATCGACGGGCGATCTGTCGAAGAGTGGGACGACTTCGTGGAGGGCGCTCATCTGAAGCCCGCCGAGGAGACGACCATCGTCTTCGAGCGCGACGGCGAGGAGATGACGATCACGACGGTCCTGGCGGTCAACGAGGTGGACGGCGAGGCCGTCGGTTTCTTCGGCGTCAGTCCCAGTGTCACAGGCGATCGGGTCGGGCTCGTCGGTGCGGTCACCACGGCAGGGTCGGCACTCGGCACCGGCGTCGTGCAGGCGGGTCGAGGCCTCGCCGACCTGGTGGCGAACTTCGGCAACATCGTCCACGCAACCGTCACGTCGAACGACGAGGTGCTGGACGAGACACGTCCAATCAGTGTGATCGGGCTGGTGAGGATCGCCGGCCCACTGGAGCAGTCTCTCGTGCTGCTCGCCTTCGTCAACATCTTCGTCGGCGTGCTCAACGTGGTGCCCCTCTACCCGCTCGACGGCGGTCACTTCGCCGTCGCCCTGTACGAGCGGCTTCGGGGACGTCCGGCAGACGTGAGGAAGCTCATGCCGGTGGCGGCCGCGGTGTTCATCTTCGTGGTGATGCTCGGCCTGCTCGGCATCTATCTCGACATCGTCAACCCGCTCCGCCCGCCGGGTCAATGAACGCTCCCCGGCCCGTCCCTACGATTGCCCGATGAGCTTCGAGCGCAGGCACACGAAGCGGCTCCAGGTCGGTGGCGTCCCCGTCGGAGGCGGAGCGCCGATCTCGGTCCAGTCGATGACGACCACGAAGACGGCCGACGTCGACGGCACGCTCGCCCAGGTGTACGCCCTGGCGGCGGCCGGAGCAGACATCGTTCGTATCACCTGCAACGACGTCGCCGCCGCCCAAGGCCTCGCCGAGATCGTCCCGCGTTCGCCGGTGCCGATCATCGCCGACATCCACTATCAGTACCGACTGGCGCTTGCCGCCCTCGAGGCCGGTGTCGCAGGCCTGCGGCTCAACCCCGGCAACATCCGCAAGGAGGACCAGATCCGCACCGTCGCCAGGGCGGCGGCAGACGCAGGCGTGTCGATCAGGGTCGGCGTCAACGCCGGCTCGCTCGACAAGGACCTGCTCGCCAGGTACGGAGCACCGGTGCCGCAGGCTCTCGTCGACTCGGCGCTCAAGGAGATCGGGTACCTCGAGGACGAGGGATTCCACGACATCAAGATATCGGTGAAGCACAGTCACGTGCCCTCGATGGTCGCCTCGTACCGTCTGCTCGCAGACGCCGTCGAGTACCCCCTCCACCTCGGCGTCACCGAGGCCGGGCCGCTGCCGGGCGGGCTCATCAAGTCCGTGGCGGGCATCTCGACCCTGCTTTTCGAGGGTATCGGCGACACCATCAGGTTCTCCCTGACTGCCGACCCCGTCGAGGAGGCCAAGGCGGGGCGTCAACTCCTCGAGTACCTCGGGCTTCGTGAGCGGAAGGGCCTCGACCTCATCGCTTGTCCTTCGTGCGGCCGTGCCGAGGTCGACGTCATCAAGGTTGCCCAGGATGCCCAGGCGGCGCTCGAGGCCGAGAAGCTGTCCATACAGGTGGCCGTCATGGGGTGCGTGGTCAACGGTCCCGGCGAGGCGCGCGAGGCCGACATCGGCATCGCCGCCGGCCGCGGAAGGGGCCACCTGTTCATAAAGGGCCAGGTCGTCCGCGTCGTGCCTGAGGCGGACATGGTCGACGCCCTCCTCACCGAGGCGCGCTTGCTGGCTGCCGAGGGGGTCGAGGCGCGCCTGGCGGCTGCCGATTCCGACGCTGCAAAGATCGCCGAAGAAGCGGCCATAGAGCTGCGGAGCGTCCAGGGAGACGTCAACCACGCCGCCGACCGCCGCGCCGCCGTCGCCGAGGTGGCGGCGGCAGACTGACACCGGTGACACCCTCCCGATACGCCTGCCACGACGCCCGGCCCGGCGCGGCGCCGCTCTCAGAGCCGGCACCGTGACGAGCGTCCTCGTCACCGGTGGAGCGGGTTATGTCGGCGGGGTCGTCGTCGAGCACCTCAAGGAGGCGGGAGAGCGGGTCGTCGTGCTCGACTCGATGGAGCGGGCGCCTCGAGCGGCTATTCCCGACGGGGTCGCCTTCTATGAGGGACCCGTCGGCGACGGAGGGCTCGTCGCCCGGATCGTGGCGGACCACGACGTCGATGCGTGTATGCACTTCGCCGGGCTGATCTCGGTCGGCGAGTCGGTTCGCGAGCCGCAGCGCTACCACCAGAGCAACGTCGCCCAGACGGCGACGCTCCTGTCGACGCTCGTGTCCGAAGGCGTCGAGATCGTCGTGTTCAGCTCGTCCGCCGCCGTCTACGGCGATCCGCTCGACGTCCCCATCAAGGAAGTTCACCGGCACGCCCCGACCAGCCCGTACGGCTGGACGAAGTCGGCGGTCGAGGCGATGCTCTCTCAGCTCGGCACGGCGGGCCTGCTGAGATCCGCCTCGCTCCGCTACTTCAACGCGGCGGGGGCCGGGTCGGGCCGGCGCGAGGAGCACGATCCCGAGACGCACTTGATCCCGCTGGCGCTCGACGCCGCCTCCGGCGCCGGCCCGCAACTCACGGTGTTCGGCAGCGACTACGACACCCCGGACGGCACGGCGATTCGCGACTACGTCCACGTCGACGATCTGGCGACGGCCCATGTCCTGGCGCTCGGCCACCTGCGCTCGGGCGCGGCGACCACGGCGTTCAACCTCGGCAACGGCGCCGGATACTCGGTCTTGGACGTGATCGAGACGGTCGGCGCCGTCACGGGCCAGGCGGTGCCGCACGAGATGGGGCCGCGGAGGGACGGCGACCCGGCCGTCCTGGTCGCCTCGGCCGAACTCGCCAGGACGGTGCTCGGATGGCGACCCGCCCACGAGGCGCTCGAGGACATCGTCGCCAGCGCCCAGGCGTCGCGTCGCTGACGGCTCGCTGCCCGCCGCATCTATCCTCGCGTGCCCCGATCACGAGAGAGCCACCGATGCGCTGGTCCAACGCCTTCATCCCGACGCTGCGCGACGACCCGGCGGACGCCGAGGCCGTCAGCCACAGGCTGCTCGTGCGCGGCGGGTTCATCCGCCAGCTCATGTCGGGGTCGTATTCGCTCCTCCCTCTCGGGATGCGCGTCGCCACGAAGGTCTCGACGATCATCCGCGAGGAGATGGATCGCATCGGGGGCCAGGAGTTCTCCCTGCCGGTCGTGCACCCCGGTGAGGTGTGGAAGAAGACGGGTCGCTGGGACGACGTGGAGGGAATCCTCGTCAAGTTCAAGGACCGGAAGGGCGCCGACCTCCTGCTGGCCATGACGCACGAGGAGGTCTTCACGCTCCTCGCCACCGAGCTGCACTCGTACAAGGAGCTGCCGCAGACGTGGTATCACCTGCAGACGAAGTTCAGGGACGAGCCGCGACCCAAGGCGGGGCTGTTGCGTGTCAGGGAGTTCGTGATGAAGGACTCCTACTCGTTCGACATCGACGCTGCGGGGCTCGACGTCCAGTTCGAGAACCACCGAGGCGCCTACCTCGCCATCTTCCGGCGTCTCGGGCTCGACGCCATCCCGGTCCACGCCAGCTCGGGAGTCATGGGCGGCACCGAGAGCGTCGAGTTCGTGGTCGCATCGCCTGCCGGGGAGGATGACGTCGCCCGCTGTCCGAACGGCGACTACGCGGCGAACGTCGAGCGTGCGGTCTCCGAGGTCGTCCCCGAGGTCGACGAGCCGTGGGAAGGGCGCCCCGAGCGGGTGGCGACGCCGGGGATCAGGACGATCGCGGCACTCGCCGAAGCCCACGACTTCGCCACACCGCAACGCCAGATCAAGACGCTCGTCTACGTCGTCGACGGCGAGCCGACGTTGATTCTGCTGCGGGGGGACCATGAGCTCATGGAGCAGAAGCTCGTCGACGGCCTCGGAACCCAGCACGTTCGACCGGCACACGCGGACGAGATCAGGGAAGCACTCGGTGCCGATCCCGGCAGCCTCGGCGCCGTCGGGGTGACCGCGCTCCCGATCATCGCCGACCCGGCCCTCGACGGTCGCTCCAACATGACGACCGGGGCCAACGAAGACGACTGGCACCTGCGAGGCGTCGACGTGGCCCGGGACGTCGCCGTCGGCCGGTGGCTCGACCTGCGCAGGGTACGCGCCGGCGAGCCATGTCCGGTGTGTGGGGCGCCGCTCGTCGTCGAGCGGGCCATCGAGGTCGGGCACATCTTCAAGCTGGAGACGACCTATTCGCGGAAGCTCGGCGCCACGGTCCTCGACGCGGAGGGCGAGGAGGTGCCGCTCCAAATGGGCTCGTACGGCATCGGCGTCGGGCGCAACGTGGCCGCAGTCGTCGAGGTCCACCACGACGACAAGGGCATCTCGTGGCCGGTCGCGGTCGCACCGTACGAGGTGGTGATCACGACGCTGAAGGTCGACGACCACGCGACGATGGCGGCAGCCGAGGGGCTCTACGAGCGGATGCGCGCTGCGGGGCTCGACGTACTTCTCGACGACAGGGACGAGCGTCCCGGCGTCAAGTTCAACGATGCCGAGCTCATCGGGATCCCTTATCGCGTCACGGTCGGCCCTCGGGGGCTCGCCGACGGTGTCGTCGAGCTCACCGTCCGAGCGACGGGTGAGACCACGACCGTGGCACGCGATGATGCAGCGTCCGAGCTGGCGTCACTCGTCGGCTCGGCGCGCTGACCGCACCGCAGTCTCGTTGGGCGGTGCGGGATCTCACCCCAACGGGTCGCCCACCGCCACGATGACGTTCGTGACGTCGTCGGCGTTGCCCACGATCGTCACCGACGTGATTCCGCTGTCCCCGAATGTGCTCCACGACACCTGATCGTTCGTGGTGGCGAGCGGCTCACCCAGCTGATCCGTGTAGTAGGCGACGAGCTCGTCGAAGTCGGCGGTCGTCGTGAACGACGCAGTGGCCACGCCGCCCGCGTTGAACACGCCTTCCACCGTGCTGTCGGGCGGAACCAGGTCGGCCGGGAAGTCGTCGGGTAGGTCTACGCCAGGGCCGCCGACTACCCCACCCGATGTGGTGTCGGTGTCGCCGCCGGCGTCAGCGGGGTCGATGCCGCAGTACTCGGCGATGTTGTCGGCGGCCTCCTCGAAGGCGGCATCGTCGAACGGAAGCTCGAGGGAACCTTCGTCGAACGCCTGCATGAGGGCCGTGAAGCTGTAGTCGTACTCGTCGAGGAGATCCGCCAGATCGCGCATCCCGCCTGCGAGCACCTCGACGTCGTCGCGGATCTCGCCCGGCGCCCTGTCGACGATCTCGTCGATCTGGGAGACGGCGTTCTCGATGGCGTTTCTGAGGGACTCGGGATCGGCGGTGAGGCTGACGCCTTCCATCGGATCGAAGTCGCTGTTGGCGTCGCAGAAGTCGGCGTCTCCGCCGCCCCCGTTGTCTCCGCCGCCGCCCCCGCCGCCGCCGTCCTGAGACGGTGCAGTTGTCTGTGTGCCGCCTGCTGCGGCGGTGGTCGTCGTGTCGTCGCCGCTTCCGCCGCAGCTGGCGAGCACGAGCAATCCGGCTACGAGGGTGATCGTGACCCTGCGCAAAGGCTCCTCCTTGTTCATCCGGCCGAGTGGTGCGTCCCGCCGACCGGTCGGCAGCCAGTCTATGTGCGGATCGGGCAGGTCGGATTCTGTCGCGCGCCCAGGGCAAGATCGCTCTCGTGGCCGGCGCGGACATCCTGCACGTCGATCTCGACGCCTTCTATGCGTCGATCGAGCAGCTGCGTGAGCCGCGCCTGCGCGGCAGGCCGATCGCAGTGGGAGGCGGCGTGGTGCTGGCCGCCAGCTACGAGGCAAGGGCGTTCGGCGTCCAGGCGGGCATGCCGGGCCGTCTGGCGAGGGAGTTGTGCCCCGGGCTCGTGTTCGTCCGCGGAAGCTTCGATCGGTACGGACTGATCTCCAAGCAGGTGTTCGCCATCTGCGAGGACTTCAGCCCGCTCATCGAGCAGGTCTCCATCGACGAGGCGTTCATCGACGTCTCGGGGGCGCACGGCCTCTTCGGCTCGGCGGCCGACATCGCAGCGGCGATCCGGTCACGGGTCCGCATCGAGGTCGGCCTGCCGATCTCGGCCGGGGTCGCCCGCACGAAGTTCCTCGCCAAGGTGGCCAGCCAGGTCGCCAAGCCCGACGGGCTCGTCGTCGTCGAGCCCGACAGAGAGCTCGAGTTCCTCCACCCACTTTCGGTGCGCCTGCTCTGGGGCGTGGGGCGGGTGACCGCAGCCAAGCTTGCGTCGATGGGGGTCCACACGGTGGGCGAGCTCGCCGGGGTCGACCCTCGTTTCCTGGAGAGGATGGTCGGACGGGCCGCCGGCGCGCAGCTGAGCCGGCTCACATGGAACATCGACCGTCGGGCGGTCACCAGGGAGCGCACGGCAGGCTCCGTCGGCGCCCAGTCGGCGTTCGGTTCGATGCAGGACACCAGGGACGCCAGGGGGCGGGTGCTGCTGATGCTCGCCTCCAGGATCGGCTCGCGACTCCGCAAGTCTTCGAGGGCTGGGCGCACGATCACCGTGCGCGTCCGATTCGAGGACTTCAGCGCGGTCACCAGGTCGGCGACCCTGGCCGCCCCCGTCGCTTCGGACGCGGCGATCCTCCAGGTTGCGGAGGGCCTGGCCGACACGGCCGTCTCGGCGGCGGCCGCCGGTAGGAGGGTGAACCTGCTAGGGATCGCCGTCTCGAAGCTGACAGGCCGCGGGGCGCTGCAACTCGAGCTCCCACTCGGCTGGGGTCGGGTCGACATGACCGCTTCCGGGAGCGCCGAGGCTGAGCTCCAGGCGCAGCTCGAAGAGGCGCTCGACGCGGTCAGGATCCGGTACGGCAAGTCGGCCGTGGGGCCGATGTCTCTGCTCCTCGGCCGGCCGGCAGGCTATGCCCCGGATGCGTTTCGGGAGCTGGCCGAGAAGAGCTGAGCCGCCGTGCGGAGGCCGTTTTTCCAGGCCGGCGGCGCCGACTCGCCGGTCCTGGGGACAGTCGGACCTGCTAATGTTGCGCTACCAACTGAGATTTGCTCTCGAGGTGGGCCTGGGCCCGCCTCTTTTGCTGATGAGGAGGAACCGTGAGCGACACGGCCCGAGGCCTCTGGGGCATCATCGAGCCGTACGTCGCAGCAGAAGGAGTGGAACTGGACGACGTCGAAGTCCTCGGCAGCGGGTCGGCGCAGATCGTGCGGGTCACGATCGACGCTCCCGAGCCCATCGATGTCGACAGGATCGCCCGGCTCTCGAGGGGCCTGTCGAGAATGCTCGACTCGGAGGACCCGATCGAGGCGTCGTACACGCTCGAGGTGAGCTCGCCGGGCTTGGAGCGTCGCCTGCGGCGCTCCCGACACTACGAGAAGTCCGTCGGCAGGGAGCTGACCGTGAAGACCACGGTTCCCGTCGAAGAGATGACGAGCCACCGGGGAGTGCTGGTCTGCGCAGACGAGAAGGGCTTCGTCATCGCGGTCGATGACACGAAGCGCCGGATCGAGTATGTGGACGTGGCGTCCGCCCGCACGGTGTTCGTGTGGGAACGCGGGGCGAAGAGGCGCCACTAGAAGGAGCGACGATGGATTACAACCTCATGGAGGCGCTCGAGTTGCTCGAGCGGGAGAAGGGTGTCCCAGCCGACACCATCCTCGACGCGCTCGCCAACGCACTCGTGTCCGCCTACAAGCGTACCCCGGGGGCCGCCGAGGAGGCGCGAGTCACCATCGACGCCGACACCGGCGAGATCGTCGTCTACGGCCAGGACCTCGACGAGGACGGCAACGTGGTGCGGGAGTGGGAGGACACTCCGGATGACTTCGGTCGGATCGCCGCCCAGACCGCCAAGCAGGTGATCATGCAGCGCCTGCGGGACGCCAAGCGAGAGCAGGTGTTCGAGCTGTACGACGGTCGCGAAGGAGACCTCGTGACCGGCATCGTCCAGCAGTCCGACCACCGTTACGCCATCCTCGACCTCGGGAACGCCGAGGCGATCATGCCCTCGTCGGAGAGGATCCCGTACGAGCGTCTCGAACGAGGCAATCGGGTCAAGGCGTACATCCTCGAGGTGCGCGGCGAGGGCAAAGGCCCCCAGATCGTCGTCAGCCGCAGCCACCCCGAGTTCATTCGGTCGCTCTTCGAGCTCGAGGTGCCGGAGCTCGTCGACGGCGACGTCGAGATCCGCGCCATCGCCAGGGAGCCGGGACACCGCACGAAGATCGCGGTCGCCTCCAACGACGCCAACATCGACCCGGTTGGCGCCTGCGTCGGCGCCCGGGGCTCGCGGGTGCGCCAGGTCGTCAACGAGCTGCGCGGCGAGAAGGTCGACATCGTGGAGTGGCGCGACGACTCCCACGCCTTCATCGCCGAGGCTCTCTCCCCGGCGAGGGTCAAGGAAGTGCGGCTCGACGAGGAGGAGCGAATCGCCACCGTGATCGTCCCTGATCATCAGCTGTCCCTGGCCATCGGCAAGGAAGGCCAGAACGCCAGGCTCGCTGCCCGCCTCACCGGGTACAAGGTCGACATCAGGTCGGAGTCCCAGGACCTCGGCCTCGACGAGCCTCCCGAGGAGGCGCACGCCGAGCCGGACGGCGCCGAGCCGTCGCTCGCCGAGCGAGCCGCCAACGAGATGGCAGGGACGACTGCCCCGCCGACGCTCGCCGAGCGTGCCGAGCCGGAAGAGCTCGCAGGCGAGGAGACGCTGGCGGCCGGAATCTCCGACGAGGAACCGGGGTCCGAGGACCCGCAGGCCGCCCCGGACGAGGGAGCCCCGGTCGAAGTCGCCGACGAGGCGAGCGATACTGCGCCGGATGCGGAGCGCGCCGTCGACGACGGTACCGTGAGTGCAGAAGAGGACGCCGGAGATGGCGAGCCGCGAGGCTGATCTCCCGGCGGAAAGGTTCAGTGGCGATATATGCGCGTATACGAGTTGGCACGTGACCTCGGCGTCGAGTCGAAGGATCTGCTGGCGCGCGCCCAGGACCTCGGCCTCGACGTGAAGACGGCGTCGTCGGGCCTCGACGACGACACCGCAGCCCTTCTCAGACTGTCGTACGACGACACGGCCGCTGCCCCCGACCAGGAGGATGGTCGGACCGGGGAGCCGGACGCCGAGCCTGAGCTGCAGCCGGACCTGCAGCCGGAGGCCGAACCGGAGCCGGAGCCTCAAACGGAAGGGGAACCGGAGGAGGATCGGATCCTCACCGTGGAGGCCGGCATCACCGCCCAGGAGTTCTCGAGGCTCGTAGGGGTCCGAACGGGCGACGTCGTTCGTGAGCTCATGTCGATGGGCGAGATCGTCCCAGGCGGCGGCACCATTCCCGTGAAGGCGCTCGAGCCCCTCGGCGAGCTGTTCGGGTACGAGGTGCTCGTCGAGGAGGGCCCCGCCGAGGTCGAGGAGGTGGAGGCACTCGGGCGCCACGTCATCGAGTACGAAGACGACCCGTCCTCCCTGCAGCCGCGTCCGCCGGTCGTCACGGTGATGGGCCACGTCGATCACGGCAAGACCCAGCTGCTCGACACGATCCGCAAGACCGACGTCGTCGCCGGCGAGGCCGGCGGGATCACCCAGCACATCGGCGCCTACCAGGTCGAGAGGAACGGGGAGAAGATCACGTTCATCGATACCCCGGGCCACGAGGCGTTCACCGCCCTGCGAGCCAGGGGGGCGAACGTCACCGACGTCGCGGTCATCGTGGTCGCCGCCAACGACGGCGTCATGCCCCAAACGGTGGAAGCCATCAACCACGCCAAGGCCGCAGAGGTACCGATGATCATCGCCATCAACAAGATGGATCTGCCCACCGCAGACGCCTTCTCGGTACGCGGCGCCCTCACCCAGCACGGGATCGTCGTCGAGGATCTCGGCGGAGACGTGGTGGCCGTCGAGGTGTCGGCGCTGACGGGCGACGGGATCGAGGAGCTGCTCGACCTCATCTCGCTCGTCGCTCAGGTCGAGGAGCTCGTCGCCAACCCGGCCGCCTCGGCCGTCGGTACGGTCATCGAGAGTCAGCTCGAGGTGGGACGTGGGCCGGTTGCCACCGTCATCGTGCAGCGGGGCACGCTCACACGTGGTGACGCCATCGTTGCCGGACCCGTCTCCGGCAGGGTGCGTGCCATGTTCGACGAGAAGGGCAGTCAGCTGAAGTCCGCCCCGCCGAGCACCCCGGCGCTCGTGATGGGCTGGGACGACGTGCCAACGGCGGGCGACATGTTCGAGGCCGTCACCGACGAGCGGAACGCCAGGAAGATGGCCGAGGACAACCTCGACAGGATCCGCGCTCACGACATCACCGTCCCGACGGCGACGCAGCGCCTCGGCCTGCTGCTCGAGCAGCTCAGGACGGCCGATCACGCCGAGCTGCGCATCATCGTGAAGGCGGACGCCCACGGATCGCTCGAAGCGATCCGGGACGCGGTCGCCAAGATCAAGCGCGACGACGCCTACGTCTCCGTCATCCACGGCGCCGTCGGTGGCATCACGGAGAACGACGTCGCTCTCGCCGAGGCGTCCGAAGCGGTGATCTACGGCTTCAACGTGCGCCCGGACTCGGGGGCGAGGAATGCCGCCAAGGAACGCGGGATCGACATCAGGACGTTCTCGATCATCTACGAACTGCTCGAGGACATCGAGTCCCTCCTCGTCGGTGAGTTGGCTCCCGAGGAGATCGAGAACTTCCTGGGAGTTGCCCAGGTCAGGGCCACATTCCGCGCTCCCCGCTACGGCACCATCGCCGGGTCGTACGTCACCGAGGGCAGCATCAACCGGAACGCCAGAGCCCGTCTCGTGCGCGACGGCGTCGTCATCTACGACGGCAGGATCGCCTCGCTGCGTCGGTTCAAGGAGGACGTGGCCACCGTGGCGACCGGGTTCGAATGCGGAATCGGCTTGGAGAACTTCCGCGACATCAAGGAAGGCGACACGATCGAGTCGTACGAGATTCGCGAGATCGCCAGGACATAGCGGGTGCTGAGGAGACACCATGCACGCCTCCGCCATGCGCGTCGAGCTGCGGGTGAGGGACGCAAGGTCGCTCAAGTCGAAGCGGATGGTCGTCAAGTCGCTGACCGCCCACCTCCGCGAGACGTTCTCCGTGGCCGTGTCCGAGGTCGACCACAACGACCTCTGGCAGCGCTGCGCCCTCGGCATCGCAGCCGTGGCCCCGCAGTCGGGTCAGGTCGAACGGATACTCCAGTCGGTGCGGCGGGCCATCGACTCGCGTCAAGACGTCGAGCTGCTCGGGTGGTCGACGACACACCTGGAGCAGCCATCGTGACGAAACAGCCTTCTCCCCGTATGCGCAAGGTCAACGAGCTGCTGCGCGAGGTGATTGCGGAAGAGGTGACACAGCTCAAGGACCCGCGGCTCGGATTCATCACGATCACAGGCGTCGACACGGCACCGGACCTGAGGACGGCCGTCGTCTACTACTCGGTGCTCGGCAGCGAGGATGAGCGGACGGCCACCGCCACGGCGCTCGCCTCGGCGGCCTCCAAGCTCCAGGCGGCCCTGGCGTCCCAGGCGCGTCTCAAGTACACGCCCCGCTTGACCTTCTCGGTCGACGAGTCGATCGACATCGGCATGAGGATGAGCAAGCTGCTCCGGGAGCTCGAGGAGTCCGATGGCTGACATCGACGCCATGCTCGAAGAGGCGGCCGCCCTGATCGGTGATGCTGGAAGCATCGCGACCATCGGGCACGTCGGTCCGGACGGCGACGCCCTCGGGAGCGCACTCGCTCTGGCGTTGGCGGCTCGCGCCGCAGGCAAGGACGCCTGGGCGACGTTCGGAGAGCCGTTCGTGGTCCCTTCGCAGTTCGACTATCTCGACCAATCGCCGCTGGTCCGGTCCACGGAAGTCCCCCGATCTGTCGACGTCGCCATCGTGTGCGACGTCGCCGCCGAAGATCGGCTCGGCAGCGCTGCCCCCGTCGCAGCCGGGGCTGGCCGCGTCGTCGTCGTTGACCACCACGCCTCGAACGCCGGGTTCGGTGACTGCCGGGTGATCGACCCCGCCGCGGCGGCCACGGCGGTTCTGGCGTATCGGCTCATCGCGGCGCTCGGCTGGCCCATGACAAGAGCCGTCGCAGATGCGCTCTACACCGGGCTGGTCACAGACACCGGTCGCTTCCAGTACTCGGCGACCTCGCCGGACGACCACCGGATGGCGGCCGACCTTCTCGAGGCCGGTGTTCGCCCCGAGGTGATCGGCAGGCACGTGTACGAGGAGGCGCCCTTCGGGTACCTGTCCGTCGCCGGCGCAGTGCTCGCACGCGCCCAGCTCGACGCCGATCGTCGCCTGGTCTGGTCCGTGTTGCTCCAAAATGACCTGACGGCAGGCGGCATCGCGTACGAGGAAGCGGACGGCCTGATCGACCTGATCCGCATCGCCGAGGAATCGGAGGTGGCGTGCCTGCTGCGTGAAGTCGGTGGCGGCGCCGTCAAGGGGAGCCTGCGGAGCAGGGGAGCCGTCGACGTCGGGTCGATCGCGGCCGCCCTGGGCGGCGGGGGTCATCACAACGCCGCCGGGTTCACGGTGGAGGGCTCCATCGCGGACGCGATCGAGCAGGTGCGCGCCAGGTTGTGAGCGGACCAGAGGGCTTCCTCCTCGTCGACAAGCCCGGAGGCTGCACGTCCCACGACGTCGTCGCCGCGACACGGCGCCATACGATGGTGAAGAAGATCGGGCACGCCGGGACGCTCGACCCCATGGCGACCGGATTGCTCGTCCTCGGGCTGCGCCGGGCGACCCGGCTCCTCCGTTTCGTCCAGGATGCCCCGAAGAGGTACGTCGCCACTGCTCTCTTCGGCGTCGCTACCGAGAGCCTCGACGCAGACGGGGCGGTGGTGAGCCGCCAGCCCATGCCCGTCGGAGAGAGCGAGGTGGCAGGGGCGATGGCTCGTTTCGTGGGTCGGCAGATGCAGATCCCGCCGATGGTCTCGGCGAGGAGGGTTGAGGGCAGGCGGCTGTACGAGCTCGCCAGGGAAGGCCTCGACATCGAGCGGGAGGCGAGGCCGGTGACGATCCACGCCATCGAGCTCCTCGACTTCGCTCCGAGCGACTACCCCGAAGTGACGTTCCTGGTCGAGTGCGGCACCGGTACATACGTCCGGACTCTGGCGGACGACATCGCCAGGTCGCTCGGCGGGAGGGCGCACCTCACGACGCTGCGGCGCACGGCCAACGGGGCGCTCCACGTCGATGCCGCGGTGGCGCTCGACGATCTGCTCGCCGAGGACGACTGGACCTCGCTCCTGCTGAGCCCGGACGCCGGCCTTCCTGACATGCGTGCGGTGTACGTCGCCGAGGACCTGCGTGAGGCGGTGGCGAACGGTGTGGCGCTGCCGGCGCGTGCCCTCGCCGAGCACCTCGAGAACGGGCCCGTGAAGATCATCGGGGAGGACGGCCGGATGCTGGCCGTATACGACGTCGAGGGGAACAGGGCCGGCGCCGCGGTGGTGCTGGCGTGAAGGTGCTCGACGGCTCGTTCCTGGAGTGGTCGGAGGGCCCCCTCGCCGTGACGATCGGGGTCTTCGACGGCGTCCATCGCGGCCACCAGCACATTCTCGAGACCCTCGCCCGTCGGGCGGGCAGCGTACCCGTCGGGGTCGTCACGTTCCGCACCCACCCTGCCGCGCTCACCAGCCCGCAGGGCGCCCCGCCCCTCATCTGCAGCGTGGCACAGCGAATCGAGCTGCTCGCCGCCGGAGGCGTCGACGTCGTCGCACTGCTCGACTTCGACGACGCGTTACGGAGGATGCCCGCAGAGCGGTTCGTCCGGGAAGTGCTCGTGGGCCACCTGGGTGCCGAGCACGTGGTGGTCGGGACCGGATTCCGGTTCGGTCACGAGCTGTCCGGCGACACGGGGCTGCTGCAGCGGCTCGGCATCGAGATGGGGTTCACCGCCACCGCCGTCCCGGTACTCGGGGGAGCCACTCCGGTGTCGTCGACGGCGATCAGGACGGCGATCGCCGATGGCGACGTCGAGGAGGCGGCGGCCCTCCTCGGGAGGCCATTCCAGCTGAGGGGCACGGTCGTCGCCGGCGACGGCCGAGGCCGCGGCATCGGGTTCCCGACAGCCAACCTGTCCTTCCCCGCCGGTCTGGCTACGCCCGGGCACGGCGTGTACGCGGTCTTCGTCGACGCCGACGGCACGAACCGCGGGGGAGTGGCCAACGTGGGCGTGCGCCCGACGTTCGCGGGTACGGCCGAAGTCGTCGAGGTGCACGTGTTCGACTTCGACCGCGACCTGTACGGCAGCGAGCTACGAGTCGACTTCCTGGCGCGCCTGCGCGACGAGATGAGGTTCGCCGGAGTCGGGGAGCTCGTCGCCCAGATCGGGCGAGACGTGACCGCGGCCCGGCATCTCCTGGCGCAGAGGTCTTGACCCGGGCGCCTGCCTGGACCACATTGCGCACATCGCACCCGCCTTCCCAGAAAGAAGGCTCAGGTGATCGTCCCCGCTCTCGTCGGCCTGGCGCTCCTCACGGCAACGCCGGTCGGAGACGACGGTTCGCCGAGCGATGCGCTCGGTCTCGCTCCGCTTCCTCCGATCGCCGTCGATCCGCCCCGTTCGCTTCCTCCGATCGCCGTCGATCCTTGGCGTGGATTCCCGCGCCAGGTCTCGCCGGCGGCGGCGGCGCCGCTACGGAGGCGGATTCCCTCACCGTCCCCTGCGGGGCCGGCGGGTATGGCGGCTCTGGCGATGCTCGCCGTCGCAGCCGGCTCGGCGCGAGGTGGCAGGCGCTCCCGGAGTGGCGATGCAGGTAGGGCCGCCTTCCCCGCCGACGTCGTCCTCGTCTTCGTCCCGGGGTTCGGCAGCGAGCGAACCGGCACCTTCGCACCTCTCGTCGCCCGGCTCGGCGTGCCGCCGAACCAGTACGTCGAGTTCGACTGGCGCCTCGCAGCCGGCGGAGTCTCGCACCCCATCGCGGCATCCGGTGCCTCGGTCGCCGAGGGCGCCGACGCGCTGGAGGCGATGCTCGGGTCGCTGGCGACGGAGGGCAAGCGCGTCTACCTCGTCGGACACAGCAAGGGCGGAGCCGCCATCGCCGAGCTCGTGGCGCGGTGGGATCGGGCGCCGCACCTTCGAGTCAGGGACGTCGTGGGATCCGCCCTCCTCGATCCACCGCTCGACGTCGGCCTCCTCGGGGCGCTGCAGAGCCTCGGGCTCCCTTTCGTTGTCGTCCCGAACGACGGCGGATACGACCCCCAGGCGTGCACGGTGACCCGTTGCGGTGACGCCCGGGTCGACCTGGGTGTCGCCTCGTCGGTCGAGGTCCTGGTGATCCGGAATCCGGATGCCGCCGTGACGAGCTTCGTCGACGTGCCGGACGGGCTGCGGGTGCACGATCTCGAGAGAGACGGCGGCACGCACGCCTTCGTCGGCGGCAGGAGCCTGGCGGGCATGCTCGAGAGGATCCAGGAAGCTCACACCGCACCCATCGGCCACCCGGCGACGGCGGCGTGCATCCTCGAGGAGCTGCGTGAGCTGCGGTCGTGTCGTTGGACCGCCGGCGCCACATGGAACCTCACGGATCGCCCGCGACGCGTGACGGGGGTGGACGTACGGAGGCGTAGCCGCCCGCCTCACCCGTCCGATGCGGGGTGAGGCGCCCTCACCTGAGGCGCCTTCACCTGTCGGATGCGGGGTGAGGCGCCTTCACCTGTCGGATGCGGGGTGAGGCGCCCTCACCCGTCCGATGCGGGGTGAGGCGCCCTCACCTGTCGGATGCGGGGTGAGGCGCCCTCACCCGTCCGATGCGGGGTGAGGGCGGTCACCCGCCGGGTTGATGACATGGCGGGTAAACGGCGTCGCCTCGATGGGCAGGCCCGCCGCGGCCCAGGCGACGATGCCACCCGCCATGTTGACGAGATTGCTCAGGCCGAGCCGGGTGGCCAGGGCGCCAACGACGGCGTGGGAGCGCACCCCCGTGCGGCAGTAGACGACGACCGGTCCGTCGCGCGGTAGGTCGCCGTGCCAGTCGCCGATCGTCGACATGGGCATCCACTGCGCGCCCGGGATCCTCGCCTCGGCCCACTCGGGCGCCTCGCGGACGTCGACGAGGGGGGCCCCGCCCCCAACGAGGTCGTGTGCCTCGGTTGGGAGCACGTTCTTGACGAGGGCTTCGGGCTCCACCTGCGGGATCGTAGCGAGGGACCTCTCCGAACCATCCTCAACCGGGCGCCCCGGCAGCCGATACATCTTGGAGATGTTGCGTCGAACTCGTCGCGGCGAGACGCGATCGGCTCGGGCGGGCGAGACGGCGCGGGCCCGAGTGCTCTATTGGATGGTTGTCACTTGAACGAGCTGATCCAGATGTACCGCGAGGCGATTCGCGACGAGACGGTCGCCCTCGATGAGCTCGTTGCCCGGATCCCAACCGATCCCGCCGCGGCCGAGGGGATCA
Organism: Acidimicrobiia bacterium; assembly: GCA_036396535.1. Taxonomy (NCBI): domain Bacteria; kingdom Bacillati; phylum Actinomycetota; class Acidimicrobiia; species Acidimicrobiia bacterium. The sequence goes on from DASWKR010000065.1 coordinate 160,386, forward strand.
AGGACATCGCCCACCGGCTCAAGGGGTCGGGGTCGAGCTACGGCTTCCCCGAGATCACGGCGCGCGCCATGAACGTGCTCGCAACGCCGGATGCCGGCATCGTCGGCGTGACCGGCGAGCTACTCGAGGTACTCCGCCTCGTCGCGCAGGGAGGGAGCCTCGAGAAGCGACGCGTCCTGGTCGTCGAGGACGACAGGCTCATCAGGATGCTCCTCATGAAGTCGCTCACAGACGACAAGCTCGACGTGCTGGAGGCCGGGACGCTCGCAGAGGCCAGGCAGATCATCGGTGCGGATGTCGTAGACGTGCTGCTGCTCGACCTGTTCCTCCCGGACGGTGACGGCCGCCGGATCCTCGTCGAACTGCGGTCGAGCGACGCCTATGCCGGCCTTCCCATCGTGGTCCTCTCGGGCAGCGACTCGGGTGATGTGCGAGCCGAGTGCCTCGCTCTCGGCGCCGACGGCTACGTCGAGAAGCCATGCGATCCCGTGGTGCTGCGGTCCCTCGTCGACTCGCTCGTCACGGTTGCCCACGGAGACTCGCCGGTCCCGCAGCGACGAGCCGCGCTGGCCCACTTCCTCGCAGCTGCGGGGCGACCGGACGTTCCGGCGACGGTCGCAGTCGTCCAGGCAAAGCACCTTCCCGACGATCCGCTGCTCGTCGAGCTCGCCAGCAGGCTCGGAGCCGCCGATCACGTCGCCCGGTGGAGCGATGGCGAGCTCATCGTGGTGATGGAGAGCGTGGCGGCCGCCGACGCCATGTACCGACTCGACGAGGTGCTCGGGAGGGCGGCCGACCTCGAGACCGCCCGGGCAGCCGTGGTGGATGTCCACGACGTCGCCGAGCTCCCCGAGGCGATCGATCGCGCCTCCCGTGCGATGAGGACGAGTGTTCGCCGCGTGGCGCTCGCCGGCGGGCCTGCCAAGGAGGACGTTCGCATCCTCGTCGCAGACGACGACGACCTCACGGCCGGGCTCGTCGTGCACCGGCTCGAGCGCGAGGGTTATCGGGTGGAGCGCTCCTCGGATGGCCGGGAAGCCTTCCGGATGGCGACGACCGACGACTACTCGCTCGTGATCCTCGACGTGAAGATGCCGCGCATCGGAGGGTTCGAGCTCCTCGAGCGCATCAGGGAGCTTCCCCAGTACCACGAGACCCCGATCGTGATGCTGACCGCCATCGGTAGCGAGAAAGACGTGGTGCGAGGGTTCAACCTCGGAGCGAGCGACTACATCGTCAAGCCGTTCTCGCCGACCGAGCTGACGGCGAGGGTCCAGCGGCTCCTCCTCGAGGACTGACCGCCGTGCCGGCCCTCGTGCTCGCCTCGATGGTCACCCTGGTCGCCCTCATCGCCCCATTCGCCGTGATGCTCACGTTCCTGCGAACGAGGAACAATCTCAGGTCCACGCGGTGGGCGCGCCTCGAGGCGGCGTGGAATCCACGCATCATGGGCCTGGTCTCGGGGGAGGCGACCGCCGAGGAGCTCGTGCCGCTGGCCCGCCGGCGCGACCGGCGCTTCATCCTGGCGATCGCGGCGCGCTTCGCCTCCCGACTCGCCGGCAAGGACAGGGACGTCGTCGAAGACTTCGCCAGGACGCTGATCCCGACGCTGCTGCGGGACCTGGGGTCGCGCCGTCCCGAGGTGCGCGCCCGGGCCGTGAAGACGATCGCGCTGCTCAGCTTCGACGACCACGTCGGCGAGGTGCTGGTGGCGCTCGACGACGACTCGCCGCTCGTGGGCATGGTCGCCGCACGAGCTCTCGCCAGGCACGGCGGAGCTACCTTCATCTCGGACGTCCTCTCCCACCTGCATCGCTTCGCCGAGTGGAATCCGGAGTTCGTCTCGACGATGCTGGCGTCCGTCGGCCACGGCGTCGCCCCACCGATGCGCAGGATGCTGCTCGACCCGGGCCAGCATCCGCTGGTGCGCAGGGTGATCGCCGACGCTCTCCGCCTCCTTCCCGACCCGGTTGCGGGTGACGGGGCCGCCTGGGTGCTGTCCGGGTCGGAAGAGCGCGAGCTACAGGCCGCATGCCTTCGCCTGCTCGCCGTCGTCGGCAGGCCGGATCACGTGTGGGCGATCGAGCCGTACCTCCACCATCCCGACTTCGCTCTGAGGGCACACGCCGTCACGGCATTCGGACAAACCGCCCTTCCCCGTCACCTCCCCGCCGTCGAGTCGCTCCTCGACGATCCGTCGCCGTGGGTGGCCCTGCGGGCCGCAGAGGCCCTGGCCATCGCAGGCGAGCTCGGCATGCTCGAGGAACGGGCATCGCTCGAAGGGCCGGCGGGGACCCTGGCCCGCGAGGTCTTGGAGCTGGCTGTATGAGCCCTGAAGCGTTCGTCCGGTATACCAGCCTGCTCATCGTCATGTACATCGTCGCCCTCAACCTCGTGTACCTGGCGCTCACCGTCGTCGCATTCGGAGGGCTCCGAAAGTACGTCGCCCGGCTCAAGTCGCTCGACATCCAGGATCTCCTCTACTCGGCCGGCACGATCCCCATGGCGATCCTCGTGCCCGCCTACAACGAAGAAGCAACGATCGTCGCCTCGGTGCGATCGTTCCTCACCCTCAACTATCCCGACTACGAGGTCGTGATCGTCAACGACGGTTCGAACGACGCAACGCTGCAGAGCCTCGTCGACGCCTTCGATCTGGCGCCTGCCGACCGGCTGCCGACGAGCACGGTGGCGACTGCCGTGGTCCGCGCCGTCTATCACGGCAGCACCCACCCGAACCTCTGGGTGATCGACAAGGAGAACGGCGGCAAGGCCGACGCCCTGAATGTCGGCCTCAACTACTCGAGGAGCCCGGTGTTCTGCGCCCTCGACGCGGACACGATCCTCGAGTCGGAGGCCTTGCTGCGCGTCGTCCGGCCGTTCCTCGAGGACACCACGACGATCGCGGCCGGCGGCATCATCCGGATCGCCAACGGGTGCAGGATCGACGGGGGAGTAGTCGAGGAGATCATGGTCCCTGCCAAGACCCTCCCGCGCCTCCAAGTCGTCGAATACCTGCGGGCGTTCCTGGCGGCCCGGGTCGGCTGGGACGCCGTCGGGGGGACGCTCATCATCTCAGGTGCCTTCGGAGCCTTTCGTCGTTCGCTGGTTGCCGAGATCGGCGGCTACTCGCCCGAAACCGTCGGCGAGGACATGGAGCTGGTCGTCCGCCTTCACAGACATTGCCGCGAGCGGCAGATCCCGTACCGGGTCGCCTTCCTGGCCGACCCGGTGGCGTGGACCGAAGCGCCGGAGTCGCTGACCGTGCTCGGCAGCCAGCGGGAGCGGTGGCAGCGCGGGCTCGCCCAGGTGCTGATGAAGCACCGCGACATGATCCTCCGGCCGAAATACGGCACGCCCGGGATGGTTTCCATGCCGTACTTCGTGCTGTTCGAGCTGATGGGGCCACTCATGGAGATCCTCGGCTACGCGACGATCGCGCTCGCCGCGATGCTCGGGATCATCTCGCCGATCTACCTGCTCGCCTTCGTGATCCTCGGGATCTCGTTCGGAACGCTCCTCTCCCTCTCGGCGCTGGCCCTCGAGGAGCTGTCCTTCCGGCGATACCGACGGGGCGGCGACCTCGTCAGGCTGTTCTTCATCTCGATCCTCGACGGGATCGGGTTCCGCCAGCTCGTCAGCTACTGGCGGGTCAAGGGCATGGTGAGGGCATTGCGCACCAGGCGGGCCACACGATGGGACGCCATCCCGCGGAAGGGGTTCGGGGACCCCGCCTCCGGGCCGAGCGCCCGGTCGGCGGGGGCCGGCTCGGCTCCGGCGGACAGGCGGGTCGCCGCCTCCCGCTGAAGGACCCTCGACCGATCTCGGGGAGGCGCCACGCTCCCTCCCTGCGGCCGCGCCTGGAGCAGGTCCAGGGACACCGCCTACTCTCACGGCCCGATGAGACGAAGCGTCGGATCCGGGTCCCGCTGGGAGGAGGCGTACGGCTACTCCCGGGCCGTTCGGGTCGGCTCCGTCATCAAGGTCTCCGGCACGCTCGCCGTGGCCAGGCTCGGTGAGGAGACGGTCGACGGTGCGTACGAGCAGATGCTGCGGTGCGGTGAGATCACGCTCGACGCCGTCACCAGGCTCGGCGGCTCCGTCACCGATGTCGTGAGGACTCGGATGTTCATCACGGACCCGGCCGATGCAGACGACGTCGGCAGAGCCCATGCCGCGCTGTTCGCAGACGTCCGGCCGGCAGCGACGATGGTCGTGGTCGCTGCGCTCGTCGAGCCGGCGTACAAGGTCGAGTTGGAGCTCGAGGCGATCGTCGACACCGCCTGAGTGCCCGCCGAGCCGTGGCCTACGCGGCGGCGTGCTATCATCAGAGTTCGGACGGTCGTCCGCGCACGTCTATCCCACTTCGAGGAATCGATCGCGTGAAAGACGCCAAGACCATCACAGCAGAGCACGGCCAGCATGCCACAGACACCGGTTCGCCCGAGGTCCAGGTGGCGCTGCTGACCGAGCGGATCAACCATCTCACCGAGCACCTGAGGGTCCACAAGAAGGACCACCACAGCCGGCGAGGGCTGCTGATGCTGGTCGGAAAGCGCAGACGACTACTCGCATACCTCCGCAACCAGGACGTCGAGCGATACCGATCGCTCATCGCCAAGCTGGGACTACGGAGATAGCTGGAAAACGGGAGGCGGCCCGGAGTCGCCTTCCTCGCACGCTGAGGGCGACGCCTCAGTTGTCAGTGGCCGGCTCTCGGCTCCAAGCGGCCGATGGCCGACCACTGCCAATTGAGCGAATCTCCCTCAGCAACCACAAGAGGAGAGACGCGTGGCAGAAACCACCGTACGCGGTCACATAGGCGACCGCGAGTTCAGTCTTTCGACGGGCAAGCTGGCGCTGCTCGCCGATGGAGCAGTCGTGGCGAAGATCGGGGGCACCGAGGTGCTCACCACCGCCACCGCCGCCAGGTCGGTGCGCGAGGGAGTCGACTTCTTCCCGCTCACCGTCGATGTCGAAGAGCGCATGTACGCCGTCGGTCGTATCCCGGGCTCGTTCTTCCGTAGGGAGGGAAGGGCAACCGAGAAGGCGACGCTGACGGCGAGGCTCATCGACAGGCCGCTGCGGCCGTCGTTCGCAGACGGGTTCCGTTGCGAAACCCACATCGTGGCGACCGTCATATCGGCCGATCTCGTCAACTCATACGACGTCCTCGCCCTCAACGGCGCCTCGGCGGCGTTGACGGTCAGCGCCATCCCATTCCAGGGCCCGATCGCCGCCGTTCGGCTCGCCCTCAAGGACGGCGAGTGGATCCCGTTCCCCACGTTCGAGGAGCTCGAGGCATCGGTGTTCGACCTCGTCGTTGCCGGCAAGCGCAACGCCGCCGGCGACATCGACATCGCCATGGTCGAGGCCGGTGCCACCGAGCACGGCCATCGCCACGTCCAGTCGGGGCAGGCCGCCAGCGACGAGGCTGAGCTGGCCCGCGGCTTCGAGGAGGCCAAGCGCCACCTGGCGACCATCATCGAGATGCAGCACGAGCTGCGCCGCCAGACCGGGGAGCCGGAGCCGGTCGACTTCCCAGTGGTGCACGAGTACAGCGAGGAGACGCTGGCTCGGGTCGACGCCATCGCCCGCACGAAGCTCGTGAAGATGGGCACGATCGTCGACAAGCAGCAGAGGCTCGAAGCCGAGGCGTCGATCGCAGAGGAGGTGCTCGCCGAGCTCGGCCTCCCCGAGGACGACGCCGCCTCGATTGCCGAAGCGAAGGGGGCGTATCGCAGCGTCAGGAAGGCGGTCATGCGCCGCAGGGTGGTGGACGACGGAGTCCGACTCGACGGCAGGGGGCTCACGGACATCCGGCCTCTCGAGATCGAGGTCGGTCTCGTGCCGGAGGCGCACGGTTCGGGCCTGTTCCAACGAGGCGAGACGCAGGTCCTCAACGTGACGACGCTCGGCATGATGCGGATGGAGCAGATGCTCGACACGATCTCGGTCGAGGAGTCGAAGCGATTCATGCACCACTACAACATGCCGCCGTTCGCCACGGGCGAGACCGGGTTCATGCGCGGACCGAAGCGGCGCGAGATCGGCCACGGCGCCCTCGCCGAGAAGGCGCTCCTGCCGGTCATCCCGACGACGGACGTCTTCCCATATGCCTTCCGCCTCGTCTCCGAGGTCCTGATGTCGAACGGGTCGAGCTCGATGGCGTCGGTGTGCGGGTCCTCGCTGTCTCTCATGGACGCAGGCGTGCCGATAGCGGCTCCGGTTGCCGGCATCGCCATGGGCCTCATCGCCGATGACGGGAAATACGTGACCCTCACTGACATCCTCGGTGCCGAGGATGCCCTCGGCGACATGGACTTCAAGGTTGCCGGAACCCGCGACATGGTCACGGCGCTGCAGCTCGACACAAAGATCGAGTCGCTCCCCACCGAGGTCCTCGTCGCCGCCATGGACCAGGCGAGGACGGCGCGCCTCGCCATACTCGACGCCATGGCCGAGGTCATCGCCGAGCCGCGCTCCGAGCTGGCCCCGACGGCACCGAAGATCGAGGCGATCGAGATCCCGAAGGATCGAATCGGCGAGGTGATCGGGCCGAAGGGCAAGGTCATTCGTGAGCTCGAGGAGGAGACCGGCGCCACGATCGAGATCGACGACGACGGCATCGTGCGTGTCGGCGCCGCCAACACGGCCGCGTTGCAGCTCGCCAAGGAGCGCATCCTGGCCATCGGCTTCCCGCCGATCGCCGAGGTCGGCAAGGACTACGAGGGCGAGGTCGTCAACATCACCAAGTTCGGCGCTTTCGTCAACATCCTTCCCGGCAGGGACGGTCTGCTCCACATCTCGAAGATGGGTGGAGGCAAGCGGGTGAACCAGGTCGAGGATGTGCTGTCACTCGGCGACAAGGTCCAGGTGGTCGTGCGGGAGATCGACGATCGCGGCAAGGTGAGCCTCGACCTCGCAGAGGGGTTCGAGCTCGCCGTCCCCGAGTCCGCCCATGGTGGCTCCGGTGACGGTGGCCGCGACGCCGGCCGCGACGGCGGCCGCGACGCCGGCCGCGACGGCGGCCGTGACCGCGAGCGGCGTGATCGGGGGAGTCGCAGCAGCCGTGACGGTGGCCGTGAGGGCAGCCGTGAGGGCAGCCACGATCGTGACCGGGGTCGTGACCGCCAACCCGAGCGGCAGCAGTCCGATCGCCCTGCGAGGACGATGGTCTCGTTCGAGGACGAGTTCGAGTCGGGCACTTGAGGGTCCGGTGATCGAACCAGAAGGGGCCCCGTGATGGGGCCCCTTCTGGTTTACCGGCCCAACCGACCGGGTAGTGCCTCGTCAACGCCGAGAAGGAGGCGAATGATGGCCGTACTGGGACTCTTGCTCATCGCGATCGGTGCCATATTGGCTTTCGGGATCAATGTCCTCGTTGACGAGGTCGACTTGGTCGCCATAGGGGTCATCCTGATGGGTGTGGGTGCCGTCGGCTTCGTCGCAGGAATGCTGCGGAGCGCTTTCGGTTTCCGTACGCACACCGAGCGGGCCGTGAGCGCGGATGGCAGGCACGTCATCGAGGAGCATCACAGCTCGACAAGCGTGTGATGCCGGCTTGACGGATCGAGGGGTCCCGGGACGTCCGGGGCCCCTTCTACGCGTCCCCTTGTGTATCGAACATGTGTTCGATACAGTGTCTTTCCCCAGAGGGCAGCCAGCACGCCTCTGGGTATGAAGACGTGTCGTTCTGTTGTCGGGGTTAGTGATCTTGGGGCCAGCATTGACGCCAGAGCATGTGACGTCATCGGGGGATGTCGTTGCCCTCCTCTCGCTCGAGCCGGGACGGGTGACCGGCCTCGTCGGGAGCCCAGGGCTCGGCCTCACGAAGCTCGGTCTCGCTCTGCTCGCCTCGAGGACCGGGCTCGTCGCATGCCTCGACGTGCGCGGCTGGCTGTCACCGGTGGCGGCTTGGGAGAGCGGCATCGACCCCGACCGGCTCGTCATCGCCCGTTGCGGCGATCCCGTCAGGTGGGGGAGGGCCGCGGCGACTCTCCTCGAAGGAGTCGATGCGCTGTATGCCGAGGTTCCCCGCGGGGTGAAGGACCCGCAGATCCGCAAACTCGTGGCCCTGGCCAGGGCCAGGGATGCTCCCGTCGTCTTGCGGCCGGTGCGTGGGGACCTCCCGCCCGGTCTCGTGCACCTACGCCTCGAGGCACGAGAAGTGATCTGGGAAGGGACGGACTCCGGGCACGGCAGGCTCGGGCGCAGGAGGATCGCTCTCGAGGCGTCCGGCAAAGCGGTGCGAGGGATGACGCGGCGTATCGAGGTGGAGGACGATGGAACGAACGCTCTGCGTCTGGTATCCGGACTGGCCACTCAGGAGATCGGGCGTCACGCAGTATGAGCCTGCTCAGGCCGTAGACCAGGACAATCGAGTCGTTGCCCTCAACCATACGGCCACGGCTGCAGGAGTCCTTCCCGGCATGCGCAGAAGGGAGGCAGAGGCTGTCTGCCCAGCGATCGTGACCATCGTCTGTGATCCGGGCGCAGATGCCGCCGCCTTCGAACCCGTGGCCATTGCGATCGAGTCCGTGGTCCCTCGCATCGAGATCTCCTCCCCTGGGCTCGTCCATGCCGCAGTGACGGGGGCGATGCGATATTTCGGGGGTGAGACCGAGCTCGTCGAGCGGATCGTCGAGGAGTTGGAGGCGGTCGGGGCGCTCGGCTACAGAATCGGGCTCGCCTCCGGACCGTTCGCCGCCGGGATCGCCGCCTCGCAAGCGACGGAGGACGCCCCGATCCATGTCGTCGCAGACGATGCCGCCTTCGTGGCATCGCTGGATGTCACCGCCCTGGGCAAGGAGGACCTCGCGGCCGTGTTTCGCTGGCTGGGGATCACGACGCTCGGTGCGCTGGCAGCCCTGCCGCGCCAGGCGGTCGTCTCGCGATTCGGTCCCGAAGGCCTCGAAGCCCACCGGCTGGCTCGTGGGGAGGATCGTGCCACCCATGCCAGAGTCATCCATCCCGATCTCGCCGTGGAGGAGCGGTTCGCTCCTCCACTCGAGAACCTCGAGCAGGCGGCATTCGTCTCCAGGGCCATGGCGCACCGTCTCCTCGGCGAGCTCGCCGCTCAGGGAGCTGCCCCGCACCGGGTCGAGGTCGAGGCGGAGGCGGCAGATGGCGAGACCAGGGTCCGGGTGTGGCGCAACGTGGACCCGTTCGACGAGGAGACGTTGTCGGAGCGAGTCCGCTGGCAGCTGCGGGCTTGGCTCGATTCCGAGCAGATGCGAAGCGGTCGGGGCATACGAGGTGGCCTGGTCCGGCTGCGGATCGCCCCTCGGGACGTTTCGGACAGGGGACGTCAGCTGGCGTTGCAGGAGGACGCTCGATCAGCAGCGGAGGCCCATCGCGCCCTCATCCAGACGCAGGCGATCGTCGGAGTCGACGACCTGCTCCAGGCGCGGCCGCAGGGAGGGAGGCACCCCGCTGAACGGGTGTCGTGGCATCGCTGGGGAGAGCCGGCGCCGAGCCCGGTTCGCGAGGCGGATGCCCCCTGGCCGGGCTCCGTGCCATCGCCTGCGCCGGCTCTGGTGCCTCCCGAGGCGCAGACTCTCGAGGTCGAGTGGGACGACGGGATGCCTGCCAGGGTTCGTCTCGGGTCGCGGTGGGTTCCCGTCCTCTCGTGGGCGGGACCGTGGCGTGAGGTTGGGCGCTGGTGGGAAGGCGATGCCGCCTCCGACCGCTATCAGATCGTCACCTCGGCAGGGGCATTCCTCTGCACCGTCCGGGACGGCGTCACATACTTGACAGGCATCTACGACTGATCACGGGGCCGTCAGCCTGGCCGCCGCGTATGTCGCAGCGATGACGGCTTGGGCACGGTCGCGGACGGTGTCGAGGTCGGCGAGCGTCAACCCGGCAGTCGGTATCGGCTCGTGGACCACGGAGCGCACCGCGCCGGGGAAGATCACCTTCCGTCCGGGCGCCCACACCTCCCAGGTGCCCGAGATCGTCACCGGCACCACCGTGAGCTGGTTGGCGATCGCAATGCGGAATGCACCCTTCTTGAACGGCTGCAGCATTCCCTCGTCGCTGCGCGTCCCCTCCGGGAAGATGATGAGCGAGTGTCCTCGCGCCTTGGCGGCTGCCACACCCTCGTTCACCGTCGTGTGGACCGAGCTCCCGGCCTGGCGGTCGACCTTGACCATCCCGATGTGGTGCATCGCCGTCGAAACGAGCGGGATGCGGTACACCTCCTTCTTGGCGAGGTACCTGATGGGGACGGGGGCCGTGAGGAACATCACCGGGATGTCGAAGTTGGAGAGATGGTTGGCCACGAAGACGTACTGGCCTGCCGGGTCGATCCGATCGCGTCCCTCGATCTCGAGGTCGACCCCGCCGACGAACAGGAAAGACCTGCTCCACCAGCGGATGATGCGATCGATGAGCGGCGTGTCCCGCTTCACGATGGCGACGACGACGACGATTCCTGCCAGGGCGATGGTGAACACCAGGAAGAGCGGCACCGAGATCGCGGTCCTCACCGCGGCGACGAGGGTCTTCCACATCGCTGAGTAGCGTAGCCAGCCACCCTTTCCACGCAGTCTCCCGCTTTGCGGGGGACCGGATTCACCCTGCTTGACCTCTCCTTGCTCGGTGTGGCACTAGTCAGGTCGAGCAGGGTGAACAAAGCGGCGAAGGCCGAGTCGAGGGGGTGGTTGCGGCGGGGCCCCCTCGGCTCGGTCCCTGGCGGGACGCTCGCCAATCCCCCGGGGACCGGGGGATTGCGTTGGGGGTGGTTGCGGCGGCGGGTGGGCTTCGCGCGTCGGGCGTCTCACGGACGAGCACCTTCTTACGCAGTCTCCCGCTTTGCGGGGGACCGACGAGTGCCGAAGGCCGAGTCGAGGGGGTGGCTGCGGCGGGGCCCCCTCGGCTCGGTCCCTGGCGGGACGCTCGCCGATCCCCCGGGGGACCGGGGGATTGCGTATGAGGGGGTGGCTGCGGCGGCGGGTGGTCCTCGCTCGCCCCGGGGCCGCCCTGCCCCACGGTCGAGCACTCCTTCTGACCCGTCTCCCGCTCTTTCCGCGCAGTCTCCCGCTATGCGGGGGAGCGGATTCACCCTGCTTGACCTTTCCTTGCTCGGTGTGGCACTAGTCAGGTCGAGCAGGGTGAACAAAGCGGCGAAGGCCGAGTCAAGCGGGTGGTTGCGGCGGGGCCCCCTCGGCTCGGTCCCTGGCGGGACGCTCTGTTCACCCTGTTTGGCCTGACGGGGTACCACGCCGAGGACCGGAGGCCAAGCAGGGTGAACCAATCCCCCGGGGACCGGGGGATTGCGTAAGTGGCCGAGCCGGTCGGAGGCGGCGGGTGGTCCTCGCTCGCCCCGGCCACCCTGCGCCAGAACGCGACTCCCTCCTGTGCGCTCCGCCCGAGCTCCCGGCGGCTACTCGACAGCCGGACCGACGAAACCGTCGAGCGGCAGCGAGTCACCGTCGAGGGGGACGCGCCACGCCCTGCCGGTCCTGGGGTCGAGGACGA
>DASWKR010000066.1 GCA_036396535.1 Acidimicrobiia bacterium
GTGGCGGCTGATGGACCGACGGTGTGGTGGCGTCTGGGTGAGGCGTCGGGAACGGTCGCCGACGACAACGTCGGGTCCCTCAACGGCACGTACGTCGGGGGACCCACCCTGGGCGCCGCAGGGTTGATCGCCCACGACTCGGACACTTCGGTCTCGTTCGACGGCGCCAACGACGTCGTCACGGTCCCGGACTCGAGCTTGATCAACACCGGAGGACGGAGCCGCCACACCATCGAACTGTGGTTCAACGCCACGAACGTCACCAACCGGCAGGTCATCTACGAGCAGGGAGGCACCGGGAGGGGCCTGGCGATCTACCTCGACGGCGGGAACCTGTACTTCGCCGGATGGGACCTCAACACACCGTGGCCGACCACGACGGTGTTCATGTCGACACCGGTCACGGCGGGCACCACCCACCATGCGGTGCTGGCGCTCGACGGTCCCGGCGGGCGACTGAACGCCTACCTCGACGGGGTGTCGGTCGGGTCGGCGACAGGGGTCGCCAACCTCGGGAGCCACGGATCCGACATCGGGATCGGCGCCATGAACGACGCCACCAGGTTCCACACCGGCACCGCCACCGGGAGCGGCTTCCGGTTCACAGGCCGGATCGACGAAGTCGCCATCTACAACCAGACCCTCAACCCGACCCGCATCGCAGCCCACCACCTCGCCGGCATCTGAACGACTCGGCCGAGCTGGGATCGGGGCTCCCACAGGGGTTCTCGACCACTGAACGCGGTCGGTCCCGCGTGCCGGCAGCGACGCCCCTGATCCACAGCGGACCGGCCCCTGACTCAGCCCGGACTGGAAAAAAGGCTTTGACGGGGCTCGGATTGTCCCCTACATTCCGGCTCGGGCTAGTTGCGCGCCGACTCGGCGCATTGCTGTAGGGAACTTGGGGGTACAGGTTTTGGGCGTCCACCGTTCTGGTCATGGCACTGCCGTGGCCGTATTCGACCACTCAGCGTCTCTGTCCGCTCGCCGCACCGTTGCGGCCGTGGCGTGCTTCTCGCTGATCACCGCTTTGCTCGCCGGGTTCGGCGCGCCGGCGTACGCAGCCGCCGAGACCCCGAACAACCTCGCCAGGACGGCCACGGTCACGCAATCGTCGACCAACTCCGGGCAGGAGGCGTCTCGCGCCATCGACGGGCTGACGACCGGGATCGCCGGCGAGAGCTCCGTCGCCGAGACGCTCTTGGAGGCCGAGGCATGGTGGGAGGCCGATCTCGGAGCCGTCCACGACATCCCCGAGCTCAAGGTGTGGAGCCGAACCGACGGCTGCTGCGACGACACGCTCGTCGACTGGTCGGTCTTCATCTCGGACGTCCCCTTCACCTCGACCAGCGTTGCCGCAACCCGTGCCCAGGCGGGCGTCACCGAGTTCCACTTCGACGGCCCCGTCGAGTACAGGCAGTGGATGCAGCCCGACCGCACCGGACGCTACGTGCGGGTCCAGTTGAACGGCACCGGCACCCTCAGCCTCGCCGAAGTCCAGGTCGGCGGCCCGTTCGAGGAGTTGTCGAACGAGGTCACCCGTACCTGGGGCGTCCAGGGCATCGGTCCGTCCCTCAACACCGACATCCAGTCACAGATCTTCGCACTCGAGCAGGTCGGCAACACCATCTACGTCGGTGGCCGCTTCACCGAGGTGATCGAACGTCGCAACGCCGCAGAGTTCGACCAGCCCTACCTGGCTGCCTTCGACGCCACCACAGGTGTCTGGATCGACTGGTGGCGCCCGGAACTCGATGGGATGGTCAGAGCGCTCGAGGCGTCGCCCGACGGCTCCCGGCTCTTCGTCGGGGGTGACTTCACCAGCATCAACGGTGACCCGCTCGCCAGCGGACTGGCCGCCCTCGACCCGGCGACCGGGCTCATCGACCCGACGTGGCGCGCCGACCTCTCCAGGGTCTTCGCGCCTGCGACTGCCGTGGTCAACACGCTCGACACGAACAACGGGTTCCTGTACGCAGGAGGCAATTTCTCACACGCCACGACACCGCCGACCAACAACCCGGTCAACCTCTTCAACGCCGGCCGGTTCTCGCTGACGAACGGGCAGGTGGACGCGACCTGGCGCCCAAGCGTCACGGGCGGCGGAGTCCTCGGAATCTCGGCGAACGACGCGGGAACCCGCGTGTACATGGTCGGCGTTTTCGAGGCCGTCAATGGTGAGCCCGACTCGGGCAACTTCTTCCCGGCGGATGCGACGACCGGGGCGCTCGTCCCAGGCCTCAATCCGTACCCGTGGAACTTCTTCGCAGGATTCCACGAGACGTTCGACGTCGTCGCCGCCAATGATCTCGTGTTCGTCGGTGGCTCGCAGCACCTTCTCTCAGTTCTCGACGAGAGCGACCTGAGCATCGTCAACCAGGTGACGATGCCCGTGAACGTCCTCGGGGGCGACGTCCAGGACATCGAGCTGGCCGGCGACCGGGTGTACGCCACGTGCCACTGTCGGGGCACGATCTTCGACGGAGCCGGATCGGTGAACAGTCCGGACGCCATCGCCTACGGGGCTGTCACCGGGAGCTTCGCTCTCGACGCCCACACCGGAGAGTACGTCGACACGTACCCGACGGCGATTCTCGAGTACACGCTCTCAACCGGTCCATGGGCTGCGCACTCGGCGCCGGACGGATGCCTGTGGCTCGGCGGCGACATGAACCTGACGGCCACCGGCGACCAGTTCATCAACTCGCTGGTGAAGCATTGCCCCGAGGCAGGCGAGGGTCCACCGGCGGGTCCCCCGCTGACCCAGCCGGCATGGGACACCCAACCGCCGTCGGTGCCAGGGAACGTGAACGCCTCGTTCACCGGTCCCGATGAGATCAGCCTCACGTGGAACTCGTCGACGGACAACGACGCGGTGGGCTACTACCGGATCTATCGAGACGGTGAGCTGATCGCGACGTCCGGATACACCAGCTTCGAGTACCACGAGGGGACTCCGGGTACGTACGACTACACGGTCACGGCGGTCGACGTCACCCTCAACGAGTCTGCCCCGAGCCCGGCCTCGACCGTCATCGTGCCGGCCACACCCGGGGCCTTCGATGTGTACCTGACATCGAACGGCTTCGAGCTGAGCGAGGATCCGTTCACATACGCCGACGACACATTCAACGGGACCGACAATCCCGAGTTCGCCACCGGGCGTTGGGTCCCCGACGGCACGTTCGACGGCGCAGGCCTCGTCGTCCGCGTCGGAGGCGTCGACCCGGGCCGCGGCACCATCTTCGGCATCTCGGGCGCCTACGAGAGCGAGTTCACCCTCGACGAGGCAGGTCCGGCAACGGTCTCCCTCGTCTACCGCCTCGAGGTTGGTACCGGATTCGACCCGGACGAGTGTGCCGACGTGCTCCTCGCCGTCGACGGCTCGTTCTACGGCCAGGGCGGCAACGACTACCTCGTCCGGATCTGCAACGGGGGACTTGCCCCTTACGCGCCGTTCGAGGTGGACCTCGGGGTCCTCGGCGCCGGCACGCACACCATCCAGATGGGCTCTTACGTGAACTGGAAGGACTGGAACCGGGCGGGCAACAACGCCAACGCCGTCTTCGACGACGTGGTCATCGTCTCCTCGACGCCCGGTGCCGAGATCACGGCCCCGAGCGACGGGGCGGGCGTCAACGGGACCCAAACCATCTCGGTGGCGGCGCTCGACCTCGAGGATGCCGCCGGGAGCCTCGGCGTCGAGGTGGCGATCGACGGAGGGGCGTGGCAGCCCGCCTCGTGGAACGCGGCGGCCTCCCGCTACGAGCTCTCGTGGGACAGCGACGGCGTTGCCCCGGGACCACACACCATCGATGCCAGGGCGACGGATTCGGACGGCTATACGACGGGCGCACAGAGCGTGACCGTGTCTGCGGGCAACGAAGCGCCCGATGCCTCGATCACGGCGCCGCTCGACGGAGCGATCGTGAGCGGAACGACGACGGT